>JBKBIS010000001.1:0-30555 GCA_046294145.1 Brevinematales bacterium
AGATTGGCAACCTGATGGTGTTTTTCCCAAAGTTTTAGTTTGGTGCCATCAAATACCATAATACCCTGATCACTTGTGAGCAGAAGTCCTTCTTCGGACAGACTGAGCCCAGAAAAAAAACCATCATCTGTGGAGAGTCTTTGTACCTTCTCCCATCGTTTATTTGTATAAGAATAAAGATGGGGGAAAAAGTTATTCACAGCCCAGATGCCCTTCCACTTCCCGAAGGAAGCAACAAGAAGAGCAGAGATTTCTTCGTTGTAAAGAGTGTCAGCAAAGAGACCGCTACTTTCTCTTTTCCAGCCTCCTTGATAGCGGAAAACTCCATTGAGAGCATGTCCAGCCCAGAGAGTTATGTGTGGATGAGCACTGACGGCTATACTCAACCATCCACGGTAAGAGGGGGATCCAAGAGAGATCCAGCTTTCTCCAGCGTTGGTGGATAGATAGATGGTGCTTTTTGAACAGGCAGCCCAAAAAAAAGGATTGTCTGGGGCAATGGCTACATCCATGAGAGGTTCTGTATCAGGAAAGTAATGAATGTTGTCCTCGGAGATATCCTGAATGAGCCAGGTATGGAGGCCTGTATTTTTTGGGGTTATTTTCCCTGAGGCCGGTTCAAAAAAGAAGAGCCCATGCGAGGTCCGAAGAAGGATACCAGAAGGAGCGGAGAGTATTTCCCATACGCTTCCATTGGTCCAGATGGGAAGAAACTCTTTGTTTGTGTAGATAAAAAAGCCTTTTTCTGCGCCTATGTAGATAGTGCTGTACAGAAAAGAGGGAATTATCAGAAAAAGAAGAGAGACAGCCTTTTTCATGAGACCTCCAGCGGAAAAAAGATATGCTTTTTGTAATAACCTGGGGTGAGGGAAAGTTCTCGAGCGAGTTTGAAAGCCTTTTCTATACCTTCTCCTACCTCTTCTGGGCGGTGAGCATCTGAGCCAAGGATAACCTTCTTTCCCCCTTTCTGGGCATATCGTGTCAGGATCTGTATATCTGGCATACTGAAGTGAAGGCCTTTTCTCCAGAGGGAGGTATTGATTTCTATGGCTATATTTTTCTCTGTAATGAGGGAAAGAATGTCATCTACAATGTTCCACGGGATATGATAGGAAGATAGGTACCTTCGTGGAAAATCTATATGGGCAACGGCATCAATGTTGGTGTTTTCTATCATACGGCGTACCTCTAAGAGATAAGCCTCATAGACAGCTTCGTCGGAAACCGTTTGTGTGGCGAAAGGGCCAAATACCTGTCCTGCCACATGGATAGAGCCTAGGAAAAGGTCAAAAGGGAGGTCTTTCCATTTTTCAAGAAGAGAGGGGTTATTCTGGATTTCTCCTATCTCTACACCTATGAGAAGACCGGGAAAAGACTTTTGTTTTTTAGTAAGATAGAGGCATCGATTTTCCACATCGAATGTGTACTCCTGGTTTTCCCACACCTGATAGTGATCTGATATGGTAAAAAAATCAAGTCCTTTTTTTTGTGCCATAATAGCAATATCCTCTATAGAAGAGGAGGAATCGGGAGAAAAAAGGCTGTGGATGTGTGAATCAGCCAGCACAACTATGCCTCCTTTTCCTCTCGAATGAGAAGGGATGCTGCTTCATCGAAAGCAACGCTTACTACCTTGGAAACGCCCTGTTCTTCCATGGTAACACCGTAAAGAGCATCGCAGATTTCCAGGGTAGACTTTGAGTGAGAGACAATCAGGAATTGAGATACTTCCTTGAAATCAAGGAGAAGTCTTTTGAATCGTTCGATATTATCGTCATCTAAGGGGGCATCCATTTCGTCCAGTACAACAAAGGGTGTGGGTTTCAGATGGAGAATGGCAAAGATGACCGAGATGGCGACAAGAGCCTTTTCTCCACCTGAGAGGAGGGAAATAGATTGAAACTTTTTTCCCGGTGGTTCTGCCATGATATTGATACCAGAATTTAGTATATCATTTTCGTCGATAAGAATGAGATCGGCTTTTCCTCCATCAAACATTCGAGCAAAGATTTTCCTGAAAGATTTTCGAATATCCTCAAAGGAGGAAACAAAAAGTTTTTTTGACTTTTCATTGGTTTCATTAATCAGCGTGAGAATATCCTGCATGGCTTTTTCACTATCTTGCCTTTGTTGTTCGAGGTAGTCCCGACGTTCTGTTGCGTTTTGATACTCCTCAATAGCAAGAAGGTTCACGTCCCCTAACTGAGCAAGATCCTGGCGAAGTTTTGTTATGGTTTTGTGAAGGGAATCAATGCTATCTTTCTCCTGAAGGGTTACATCGGAAGGGGAACAATTGTAGATTTCCTGTATACGGTTGATAATACTCTGTTGGTTTGCCTGACGTTCCTGGATGGCATTTTCAAGTCCTCCAATCCGTTTTTCCAGGGTCTGTATATCGCTTTCAATGTCTTTTCTGAGAGATTCCAGGGATTTTCTTTGTTTGAGAATGGATTCTACTTGGGATCGAATATTGGTCAGATTTTTCTGGTAGTGATCCAGATCCCGGCCCAAAAGAGAGAGTTTCTCTTCGGCTTCTTCAATGATGTTTTCCAGTTGTTCTACAATCTGCCGGGAGTTGTCAATATCTCGTGTATAATTGGTTCTTGTTCTTTCAATCTCTTCAATTTGATGGCCTATGCGCTGGATTTCTGTAGCCAGGGATTTGTACTGCTCATCAATGCGTACGCTTTCCACACGCTGATTGTTGAGTTTTTCAATCTCTTTGTTGAGTTCAGTTTTTTTGTCAGCGACATCAGTTTCATATTCTTCGATGATTTGCATAATGTTTTCGAGCAGGCTTTGTTTCTGAAGAATGCGATCACCATACTGAACAAAGTTATTCTGGAGCTGAGCGTACGTTTCTTCTGAGTTATGATGCTCTTGTTCGAGTTTTTTGATCTCCTCTTCCAGAGCATGTACCTCGTATTCAGTTCGGGTATAGGAGGACTGGATGTTTTCTCGCAGGCTTTGTAGTTCGCGAAGGTGTTCCTGGAGGGTTTCAATTTTTAGACGATTGTTCTCAATCACAGCAGAAATTTCTTCAATGTTTTCTTGAATGCGTTCTTTCTGGGTGTAGGTTCCTTCTTCGCTGTAGAGAATACCAAGGATACTTTCATAAGAGGACTGGATTTCTTTGAAGAGATTCTTGAGATTGGTAAGGTATTCTTTGCTTTGCTCGATATGATTATTTTCAAGGGAAGATTCTATTTTTGTAAAGAGATCGGCAAGTTTTGCCTCTAAAAGGGGTCTTTTCTGGGCGAAGGTTTTTATTTCTGTGGCCTGTTTTTCAAGGGATTCTATGATGATTTTGTCTACTGATTTGAGTTTTTGCTGAAGATTCTGGATGCTTTGCAAAAGGCTCTGGTTTTCTTTTTTGAGATCGGATTCTTCTTTGCTGTTTTGTTGCATCTGTGTAGTAATATCCTGAACCTCAAGGGCAATACGATCTCGTTTTTGTTTGAGTTCTGTGAGAAGATTTTGTTTCTCCTGCCACTGAGTGGAGAGGGTTTGTTTTTGGTGAAAGAGGTCTTCGAGTTTTTTTTGGAGGCTGTCTCGCTGGAATTCCAATGTGAGAATATCCTTCTTGAGGGCATCTACATGATCACGGGTCACGGTCTGGGAGAAACCTAAGTTTCTTGATTTTTCAAAAAGGGTTTGGTTGAGAATTTTCATTCTTTCGTGGAGATTATCAATCGTTTTCTGGATATCAGAGAGTCTTTCTCTGGTATTTTCTCTGAGTTCTTCGATCGAAGAGAGGGCGTCCTGCTTTTTCTGGTATTCTTCACGGAGGGCTTTTTCTCTTTCTTCTCCTTCTGTAAGGCGCTGGGAGAGACTTTCTATTTGTTTTTCCAGGAAGGACTTGCGTTCGCGGTTTGATTTGATCTGAGTTTGAAGTTCGGTTATGTTTTTTTCCAATGAGGTGATTTTCTCACGCCATTCGTTTTGTTGGCTTTCTTTTTGCGCGAGTTCTTCATCGAGGTAGACGAGGCTTTCTTCGATTTCGGAGAGTTTGGTCTGTTTCTGGGCTAACTGATTTTCTATCTTTTGTTTTTCTTCTATTCTGGCCTGGATTTCTTCTTGCATATTCTTGACACGAAGAACCTCAAAGCGGAGTTCACAAGAGGTGAGTTCGGCTTTTATTTTGTTGTATTGGCGAGCATTTTCAGCCTGTTTTTCGAGTTTTATAAGCTCTTTTTCGAGTTCTATGATCACATCCTGAACACGCTCAAGATTGGTGCGGGCAGCTTCGAGTTTTTTCTCAGCCTCTTCTTTGCGAAACTTGAATTTGGAAATACCTGCGAATTCCTCGAAAAGGAGTCTTCTCTCCTCGGGGCTTTCAGAGAGAAGTCGGTCAATTTTGCCCTGTTCAAAAATGGCGTAGCTATCCCTCCCTATACCTGTATCAAGAAAAATTTCTACAATATCCTTGAGTCGAACACGGGATTTGTTGATAAAATACTGGCCTTCTCCTGAACGGAAAATACGTCTTCCAATGCTGACCTCATTGAAGTCTAAAGGAAGCCAGTGATTGTCATTGGCAAAGGTGAGGGTGACCTCGGCCATGCCCTTGGGTGAACGGTTTTGGGTACCGTTGAAGATGACATCTTCCATTTTTTCACCGCGTAAGCTCTTGGCACTTTGTTCACCAAGAACCCATTTGATGGCTTCAACAATGTTGGATTTTCCTGACCCATTGGCACCCACAATCCCCGTGATGCCATCTACACATTCTAATGTGGTTTTGACAGCAAAGGACTTAAATCCGTCAAGCTCGATGGTTTTAAGATAACGTGCCATGGATACTCCTTCTGAAAGAGCCTTTTATTATAGGATGGTTTTCTTTTCTTGGCAACTTTTGGGCTCAGAAAAAAGAGGGGATATCCATCTATCCTGGACATCCCCTCTTGGGGCTAACAGGAGTCGAACCTGTGGCCCACAGTTTAGGAAACTGTTGCTCTATCCCTCTGAGCTATAGCCCCATCATACTATTTATTTTAGGCCAAAAGTGGTTTTTTGTCAATTTTTGATTTAGCCACTATAGACACGATGATAGGGGAGAACGAGTCGAAAACTCTTTTTGAAAGCAGGGAAAAGCAAAGAGGTGAGATGAAAGCTATAGCGGGGGTTATGGGAGTTATACAGTTGATAAAAAGAGGAAATGGAGTCAAGAAGAGAGTTGTCATCAAGAAGGGCAGTAGCCGGAGCAATCACATAGCGTGTTCCCTGAGAGAGGGTATGGGCAGCTATAGATTGAGACGAGAAGAGGATTTCACAGGAGTGAAAAAAAGCTAGATCCTCAACCAGGACAGGAAGGCCTGAAACAGGCTGGTTGCTGAGTAGGAGGGAGCCTTTTTTCCCATGGGCAATCACATGGACAGAGGTATAGACGGTGTCCCATATCACAGAAAAGAGAAAATCACTTGCTACAAGGGTGGCTGGGGCTATGGAGAGGATGGTTTTTGTCTCCTGTTCGGCACCGGCAAGGGAATTATCTAAAATGATTAAACGTCTCTCGTTTCCTGAGAGGGATCTGGGATTGGCAATTGGGAGAAAAAACTCCCACAAAGCCTCTTCTTTGTAGGCGGGGAAAATCCAGAGAGGAAGATCTCCATGGGAATAGAGTTGTATCCATGAGGCGTTGAGCACAGGAAGATGCACACGGAAGGCTTCACAGAAAAGTCCAAAAGCCTCTTCGCAGATATTTTCGGTGGGAGGAAAGGAAGAGAGAAAAAGGCTTATTTTGTGGGAGAGAAGAAGCCATTCTTCCCATGGAAGATAGGATTCATAAAATAGGTCATCGCGGGAGATTTGCAAACGAATGTAGGATGACTTTTTTTGATAAAACAAAAGACGAAGGGGAGGAAAAGTGAGTTTTTTTTGGAGAAGGTGGTGATGCGGGGGTAGAGATGATGAGGAAGGTTGCCACCAGCAAGGATTCTTTTGTTCCATGGTTTTCCCTATGGATTGGGTTTTACCACCACCACTCGACCTGTTTTGATGGCCTCGTGAGTGCGTGCATTGGCAAGGAGTTTTTTTGCATCCTTGCTACTTATGACTACTTCGGTGGGATTTCTGCCTCGAACCATGAGAGGAACAACATAGAAGATTTTTGTGCCAAGTCGCCGACTTTGAAATGCCGCTCCAAGACTAGCTACATACTCACAAACGCCGTGGTTAAAAAGCACATTTTCATCAACTACCTCGGGACCGTAGATGAGATTATTCTCTTCATCATAGATTCTGAAGTAAAGAGACGGAAGAAATTGAGTATAAAGAAAAACATCCACAATAATGCCATCATACCAATCAAGATCTCGCTGTTTTTGAATGTAAGAGGAGAGAGATATTTTGCTGATGTCTCGAAAAAAAATCGGGGCAATTCCTTTTGGTCCAAAAAAATCCAGTTCGGCTATTCCTTTGGCGAAATTTCCTTCTTGAATTAGAGGATAATAGAAAGCCTCATTCACACGTTCAAGGAGTTCATTGCGTATCTGACTCTGCATGGAATAATAGTCTCTCAGGAGAAAAAGATCTGAGATCTGGATGTATCCCATGGCTTTGACAAGCTTTTCTCGAAGTTCACTTCTCACTTCACTTTCTATTTGGGCACGTGTTTTGCCGATATTGGGAGAGGCATTGGGAGAAAAGGGAAGACGTACCTCGCATCGGATTTTTCCTTGTGTCCAGTTGATGACACTCCGGTAGGCCGGGAGAGGTTGAATCACTTCTGTTGTTTTGGCTTTTTCAATATCCCAGAAGAAGTCAATAGCCCAGAGTGGGTATGCTACGAACCAGATAAAAAGAACCGTCTTTTTCATCGAGATCTCCCTATCTAGGATAGTTTATTGTAACTTAGGGGAGAGAAAAAGACAAGTTTTAGACAAATAGTGGGTTGCAGGGTTATTTGAGAAGGATATTCATTTTTTTTTCAGGAAGGCTATAACCTTGTTTCAGCTGATATTTTTTTGCTAAAACCTTGATAGAGCCTTTACAAATTTTTCTTTTTGTGGGGAATGAGCTCACTGTTGTATTTCCTCTCGAAAAACCCTGGTATTTTTCTCCTGATTTTGAGAAGCTCGTTCAAAGGCTAAAATACCCACAAAGAGGAGCATGATCCCTATCCATTTGAAAAGAGAGACGGTTTCTTGAAAGAAAAGAAATCCAAAAGCAGTAGCAAAAACGGGAGAAGCAAGTTCTAAAGCGGCGGCCTGAGCGGTTTTCAATCTTTTGAGCCCTTCATAGTAGAGAAAATATCCAATACCGATGAGGCCACCAAAGAGAAGAGATGTCCATGAGAGAAGAAGTGAACCACTGACAAGAAGGGCGGTAAGACTATAAAAAGGAGTGGCTACGACAAACCGTCCCATGGTGATGAGAGAGGAGGGGAGATTCTGGAGATATTTTTTAGCCAGAAGTCCTGAGAAAGCCCAGAAGATGGTAGCAACGAGAACTAAAAGGTCTCCTACGTTTCCAAAACGAAGGCCAAGAAGATTGGAAAGACTTCCACTCATGACCAGTATAGCTGATAAGAGCATGGCAATAATTCCCCCGTAATCCCAGAGAGAAAATTTCCCTTCATGGAAGAAGAAATGGCCGAATAGCACAAGGAAAACAGGCTGCAGGTGGGCAATGAGAACAGCATTTACTACAGGGGTTTTGAAAAAAAGAATGGCTACAAAATACAGAAAGTCAGAGACAAAACTCCCTAAAAAACCAATGAGAAAAAGAGCCCGAAGATAGGGAGTGGGAATTTTAGGGGTGGTAACTACTTTTTTATCGAAAAAACTTTGACGAACGAAGAGAAAAAGACCAGAGATGACTACACATCCCAAAGCTCTTGAAAAAAGCAACTGATCAAATGAAACCTCTGTCCCGATGAGACGGGCAATGATTGGTTCTAAGGCCCAGATGGCTGCTGCTCCTAAAACAGCGAGGATACCTAAAAACCGCATAGTATCTCCTTTTTTGTGCCTCTTTATGCGAGAAGGGGATTTTTTGAACCCTTCTTTAGGATGAGGAATTGCCAGGTACACTTATGGATGCTCTCATTCAGGAAGGGTATTTTTGGATCATACCAAAAAAGATATTATAAAGGGAAGAGGAAAAAAAATCGAATGCTTTTTGCCTTGAAGAGGCGTTTATAAAAACTCTCATAGCTATAACCATGTTTCAGATGTTTTTCTAAAACATGGTTATAGCCTTCCTGGGTATGGAGTATTTTAGTTCGTATCTCAAAAACATTTCCCTGTTTTTACCTTCTGACAGTTTGAGGGGTCCTGACCGCATCGATAACAGATCTCGTTGGTGAGGGGTTTTCCATCCATGAAATCCCTAATATTTTGGAGGGTTGTACGAGCAATGTTATCAATGGCCTCAAGGGTGAAAAATGCCTGGTGAGAGGTGACAATAACGTTGTTGAAGGTAAGAAGTCTGGCCAATACATCATCATCCAGTACCTCTGTGGAATAATCCTCAAAAAAGTAGTCACCCTCTTCTTCATAGACATCTAACCCGGCATATCCCACCTTTCGGCTTTTTAAGCCTTCAATCAAGGCTTTGGTGTCAATGAGTTTTCCGCGGCTGGTGTTGATAATCATGACCCCGTCTTTCATCTTAGCAATAGCATCGGCGTTAATCATGTATTCAGTAGAAGGGAGAAGGGGGCAGTGAAGGGTAATAATATCAGATTCTTTGTAGAGTGTATCTAAGTCTACATAAGTGAATCCAAGATTCTGGGCAATATCCTGTCTGGGGAAGGCGTCATAAGCCAGAACTCGCATACCCAGCCCCTTGAGGATCTGAATCATTATCTGGCCAATTTGTCCGGTGCCAATCACCCCGACAGTTTTGCCATGCATATCAAAACCCATCAAGCCCTGGATGGTGAAGTTTTTGTCAAGTACGCGGGTGTAGGCCTTGTGGATTTTGCGGTTAAGGGTCATCATGAGGGCGAGAGCGTGTTCGGCTACGGCGTATGGAGAATAGGCTGGAACACGTACCACGTGAATACGATTATAAGTGGCCTTGAGATCTACATTGTTGTACCCTGCACATCGCATAGCGATGAGTTTGACATCCATGGCTATGAGTTGGTCAACGACATAAGAGGTTACTTCATCGTTCACAAAAAGACACACCACATCATATCCCTTTGCCATAAAGACCGTGTCATCGGAGAGTTTTTCTTTGAAATAACGCAGTTCAAATCCGTAATCTGTATTGAAACGATTGAAACTCTCAATATCATAGGGTTTCGAATCAAAAAAGGCTACTTTGATACTCATGATCTTTCTCCGTTATTTGAAATTTTCTTCGTCAAGGAGACGTTTTTCTCCCTGCAAGGTTTGGATATCGGTGATATCTCTTGTGACCTCAAGGGTGCCTAAATAGGTGCCCTTGTTATCCCGAACCGGAAAGTACTCAATCAGAATTTTTCTTCCATGAAGATCAATCCAGAAACGGGCTTCTTGGCGGCTTCCTTCCCTGAAACTGTTCAGAATTTTTTCGACAAGGGGTAAACTTTTTGGGGGATGGCAGTTCTGAACTTTTCGGTTGAGATCCATTTTTGTGCGGGGGAATATTCTGCCGTGTTTTGGGGTGTTAAAAAACTTTACCCTGTCTTCTGCATCCACAAACGAAACATCTACTGGCAAAGCGTCCATAATAGCCTCAATGGTTTCAATAGAAAGTTCTTGAAGATTCATCTTTTTCCTCCTTTTCTGTATATAGTTTACTTCTTTTCTTCAGAAAGAGCAAAAAAACCGACTTCTTCCGTGGCTTCTTTGACATTTAACCAGTCTTGTTGTGAAAGAACCTCTAAAGCAACTTTGTAGAGAATGTTTTGTTCTTTTTGGGTATGCAAGAGAAACTTCTCATAAAGCTTCGTAGAAAGAGTATGCATCTGATTGACCCACAGAGCAAAATCCATTTCTTTTGCCTTCTCAAAGAGATGGAGAAGAGCCTTTTTGTCCTGACGCATTTCGGTATGTTCCTGCCACATAATCGCAGGGGGGGTTTCTATACCTTTTTGTTCAAGAGCAGGAAAAAGGGCGCTTTCCTGTCGTATATTATGGTTTTCTGCTTCCATAAGCTTTTCAAGGAGTTGTTTGACTTGGGAAAGTTTTTCTTCAACCTCTTCCCAGCTATCATGGCTGGCTATGTCTTTGATGGTTTCTCTGAGTTTGTCTATCCACTCAAGGATAACACGATGATCCTCTTGAAATCTTGCGATTGGATGATCAGGTGGTACTTTGAGATCAGGATTCTGGATTTTTTCCCGGAAGAGTTCAAGATGAATATCACATACCGCTAGAAACTCATTCATGCTCATTCCTTCTCTGGCCAGATCTTGTTCTGCCATGGCAATCACTAAGGGGTCAGCCTCTTCAAGAAGAGTTTTGAAAGAGGCTTTGAGTTTTTCTATTTCACTGGGTGTTGTCTCTGCTTTGATTTGTCGCATCATGATTTTGAGTTTTTCACGAATTTCTTCTTGAGCCGGGGAGAGAGTCCTCATGTCCATTGGAGACCTCCTTTTTGTAAAATCCTATTATCACCTGAGTTTCTTCTTTTTCCACATATATCTCATATCCTTGTGTTTTGAGATAATCAATGAGTGGGTAAGGGATAAACTCCTGATAGATCAGAAGTCCTTCTCCTGGTTTGAGGTTTTTTGCCACGGTGATAATCTCTTCGAAGGGATGAGATTTTCCTCGAACATCGAGAAGAGAAAAAAGATTTCGCTTCTCCCACCAGATAGGTTTCTCTTGCGGGAGAAGGTTTTCTTGATTTATGCTGAGACTGGCTGTGGCTTGTTTTTCTTGTTGGAGGTATTCTTCTCCCAGCCCAATGGCTTCATTGAGTTGATAAAGCATCTCGCGCAAATAGATGTTGCCAAGAGCGGCTGCTTTTTTGACAGTGGTAGATCTGGCTACCATCTGAAAGAGAAGGGGGTTATTAAGGCGCTCGTAACGAGGCGAAAGTTCCAGTAGTCGTTTTTTAACCTCTGGATAGCGGGTAACAATGTCATAGATGGTATCTTCAGCGGTGATGAGTTTTCTTTCCATTCTTTTCTCCTTTTTCCTACTTATTTAGTATATTTTTTAATCAGAAAAAAGTCAAGTATTTTTGTATGTTTTTCAAAAATTTTTTGAGCACATGGTGAGGATGATATTTTTGTGGGAGATTATGAGCAGGGGGCTATGTTTTTTCTGATAACAAAATTTTTCATAGTCATTGACAGAAAAAAGAGAGGGGTATATAATAAATGCAATAGACTTTTGTGTTATGAGGGTATCATGGGGCAAAACCATAAACGGGTGACTATTTATGATGTGGCGAAGAGGGCTGGTGTTACTGCTGCTACTGTCTCACGTGTGATTAATGGCAAGACAAATGTTGCCCATGAAACAAAAGAAAAAGTGCTGAAGGCTATTGAGGAGCTCAATTATTATCCTTCTCCTCTTGCGGCTGGACTTCACTCTCATCAGTCCAATCAAATAGGTATTCTTGTGCCTTTCTTTTTTGGAGAGTTTTTTTACAAGGTGCTTTTTCATATCTCTCAGGTTATTCCTTTCCCTTATGAGCTGGTGCTCTATGATGCTGCAACTCCAGAAATCAAAAGTCGTACTATTCAGAAGATATTTGGAGAAAAAAAACTGAATGGTCTTATTGTGATTTCCCTTCCGCTCTTAAAAGAAGAAGCTTTTCTTGCCATGCAATCTGAACTTCCTATTGTTTTACTTGATAATGTGCATCCCGCTTTTCCTTCTGTCTATTTTGATAATGTGATGGGGATGTTTCATGCTACTCAACATCTCACCAGGATGGGCCACAGGCGGATTGCTCTCATCAATGGGGCTCATGAGGATCCTTTCCATTTGGCTGTGGCTAAAAATCGCCATGAGGGATATCGGTTGGCTTTGGAGATGGCAAAAATTCCTTTTGATCCTGATCTTGTTTTTGTGAATGATTGGTCGAGGCAGGGGGCGAGGTTTATTGCCCACAAGATTCTCAGGATGAAAAATCGTCCTACGGCTATTATGGCTACCAGTGATCTTCAGGCGGTGGGAATTCTTGAGGCCTGTCAGGAGGCAGGAGTGGCCGTCCCTGATGATATATCGGTAGTGGGTTATGATGATATGGACTTTGCTGATTTTTTTGGGCTTACCACAGTTCAGCAGTCTTTTCAGACGATTGCCCGTATTGCCTTGGACATGCTTGTGCAGGTTATGAATCACCCGGGGAGTAAACCAGAACAGGTGGCTCTTATTCCAACTGTCGTGGTACGGAAAACGACAAAAGCCTTGGAGTAGAATTTTTTTGGAGAAATGGCATGCGAAAATTGCTTATCATTGGGGCTGGCAGCGCAGGACAGAGTCTTGCGAAGGAAATTCTTGCTTATCGAGGAGACAGATATGAGATCGTGGGTTTTCTTGATGATCAATTGGCTGGTAGAGAGTTTCTGGGAAAACCTGTCCTGGGGCGAGTTGATGAGGCACGTGATATTATTTTTCGGTATGAGATTGATGAGGTTTTGATTGCTATTCCTTCGGCTAATCGGGAAACTATGCGTCGTATCTTCCAGGCTTTGGCCTATACACCTGTTCATATTAAAGTAGTTCCTGGTTTGTTAGAGATTATTGAGGGGACGGTTTCTCTGAGTCAGGTGCGGCAGATAGAGCCAGTTGATCTTCTGGGTCGGGAAGAAGTGACCCTGGATCCGGAAAGGCTTCGTTCTTTGTATGAGGACAAGGTGGTTCTTGTGACAGGAGGAGGGGGGTCCATCGGATCTGAATTGGTGCGACAGCTTCTTTCTCTTCCGATTAGAAAGGTGGTGGCTGTAGGAAGGGGAGAAAATTCTCTCTATGAGCTTCTTCAGTCTGTACGGGATACTCGGCTTAGCTATCGTATTGCCGATATCAGGGATAGAGACCTGATGAAGTATGAGTTTACTTCCTTTCGCCCACATGTTGTTTTTCATGCAGCGGCTCATAAGCATGTGCCTTTTATGGAAGAGTTTCCTCATGAGGCGGTGATGAATAACATCTTGGGAACGTGGCATGTTTATCAGGCAGCAAAGGAGGCAGGAACCGAGCGCTTTGTGATGATATCTACAGACAAGGCAGTGCATCCTACCTCAGTGATGGGGGCTACCAAACGATTGGCAGAACTTCTTGTTCTCAGTGCGGGACAGGAAGATCCTATTCGTGTTTCGGCAGTGCGTTTTGGAAATGTTTTGGGATCCAGAGGCAGCGTACTTCCTCTTTTTATCCGACAGATTCAACAGGGAGGACCGGTAACCATCACCCACCCGGAAATGAAACGTTATTTTATGTCCATTCGTGAAGCCTCAAGGCTTGTTATTCAGTCTGCTACTCTTTTAGAAGGAGATATTCATATTCTGGATATGGGAGAACCTATTTCGATCCTGGAGATGGCAAGAACTTTGATAGCGCTTTATGGTCATAGACCAGAGGATATAGAGATTGTTTTCACTGGTCTCAGGCCAGGGGAGAAACTTACCGAGGAGCTTGTGGAAAATCCGGAACAACTTTATCCATCAGAATTTAAGAAGCTTTTCTATACGAAAGAAAAGATTTTCTGGTCCTCTGAAAAGCGAGAGATATTTCTCAAGGAGGCAAGAGAAGCTATAAAAACCTACGAACCGGCGAAGGTGAAACAATTCCTTAGACAATGGTTGCCAGATTATCATGGGGGATCTTTATGAGGAAGGTGTCTTTTTCCCCACCGGATATTACTGAAGCGGAGATCCAGGCTGTTACTGAAGTGCTTCGTTCTGGTTGGATTACCACCGGCCCTGTGACAAAGATGTTTGAAGAAGCACTGGCTTCTTTTCTTGGAGTGTCAAGGGTGGTATGTGTGAATTCAGCGACAGCCGGGATGGAAATGGCACTTCGTCTCTGGGGGATAGGACCGGGGGATGAGGTGATTACTACTCCCTTGACATTTGCTGCTACGGTGAATGTGATTCTTCATGTAGGGGCAAAACCTGTTCTGGTAGATATTGAGTCTGGCACTTATCATATCAATCCTTCTTTCGTGGCTAAGGCTATCACAAAGCGTACCAAGGCTATTCTGGCTGTTGATTATGGGGGATGGAGTGCCGACTATGAGAGGCTTCTGGAAATAGCCGAAAAGTCTAAAAATTCTTTTCGTCCTCGAAAAAATACTCCTCAGGAATGGCTTGGAAGAATTCTTGTGATGGCGGATGCAGCCCATAGCCTTGGGGCTACCTACAAGGGAAAACGGGTGGGAAGTGTGGCAGATGTGAGCGTCTTTTCTTTCCATGCTGTGAAAAATCTTACCACAGCGGAGGGGGGATGTATCTCATGGTCGGAGAGATTGAGAGAATATGATGAATATATAGAGAAGGAGCTCCGGCTTCTTATCCTTCATGGCCAGAACAGGGATGCAAGACAGAAGTATGAAGGAGGCGGCTGGCAATACGCTATCGAACGAGCCGGCTATAAGTGTAATCTTACCGATATAGCTTCTGCTATTGGGCTATCTCAATTGAAACGGTATGAGAGTATGCTTGTCAGGCGCAAGGCCCATGTAGAGGCATATAATAAGCATTTAGGCCGATTTTCTTCTCTGATACTTCCCCATAATCCCCCTTGGGAAGGGGAGTCTTCATATCATCTTTATCCTCTCAGGGTTCCTCCTCTTTGGAGAGATAATCTTATCGCGGAGCTTATTTCGGCCGGTATTCAGGCAAATGTTCATTTTATTCCTCTTTACTATCATCCAGCATATCGTTTTCTTCGTTATCAACCACATGATTTTCCTGTGACGGAAACCTTTTATCAGGGGGAAATAAGTCTGCCACTCTCTTCTGCCCATACAGAGGAAGACAGGGAAATGGTAATCCGTGTTCTTGGTGAGATAGTGTCTTCGAAGTAAGCAGAGAAGAAAGACAAAACCATCTTCTGAGATTATCTCATGGACTGAAGGATAGGAATAGTTGTCTTTTCCACCTTGAAAGTGCTGCTCGTACTTTAACTGGTAGATTTTTTTTCTTTTTGGCTTTATAATAACTCGCTTATGAGAGGAGGCAGGGATGAAAAAAGAGTTATTTTTGTATGTTTTGATTTTTGTTGTTGAGGGACTCTCTTTTTTTATGGGTATAGGTTTTGTTCTGGTAATGTATAGGTTGTTTGGACCACTTGTGCGGTATATCTGGCTTATCGGGCTTGGATGGGTTGTGCTTTTCAGTTTAGTTTCTTTTGTCCCAATTCGGGATATGTTGAATAAAATAAAATCTTAGCGGGAGTTTGCCATGAAGCGATTTTTCTCTTTTGTATCCTGGTTTTTCCTTTTTCTTATGATTCTTTTTCTTCTTGTGGGGAATCTCTTTTATAGAATATGGCAGCCCTTCGCAAAGGAGTATCTCTTGAATGTGTTATCTTCTTCAGAGGATCTCCCTGAGCCCTCTTCGTCTCGTTATGAGATGAGTATTACCCTCAGTAAAAATCTTTTTTCTAGATATGAGCCGGTGTCTTTTTCTGTGGTGGTGAGAGAGAGAAAAACTTCCATCATAGTGTCCAATGCTTTTGTGCGTCTTCGGGCATTGGATCAAAATGGGAATATTCTTCTTGACATTCGAGGCCATGATGAGATCTGGGTTTCTTATGATCCTGAGAAACGAAACTGGAGTGGGGTGTGGTATCCTAGTCTGAATAAGCGAAGTGAAGTAGTTCGTCTTGTTTTCAGTGTCCAGTTTGAGAGTCCTCTTGAACCTCTTGTTGAGGAGAGAGAAATTACTATCAAACAAACACCTGTTTTTCGTTCTTTTTCTCAGGGTCTCTCTTTTCTTTTTATCGAAGAAATGGAGAGTCTTTCCAGACGAAGTCTTCTGGACCTCAACAATGAAGAGAAAGACTGGAATGTGCTTCCTCAATGGATGAATTTTCTCAATGTGGATGGGGTTTTTGTTATGGGGGGGGTGACTCGTTTTATGGAGGATTATTCCCTCCAGGATCCCTGGAATAATCAAAAGATGCAGGAGGCTCTGACAATTGCTCGATGGGCTGCAGGTCAGGGGAGACAGGCAGGGGTCTGGGTAAAGGCCTTTCGAGGAGATGGAAATCTTCTCAGTGGTACAGGATATGAATCGTCCTGGTATCAGAAGGATAATCAGTGGTTGCAGGATGTGAGTACTATTTCTTTTGCTTCTGAATCACGGTATAGGGTGCTTGCCTCTCTCCTTGGTACTCTCAGTCAACAGGATGCTCTTGCCTATGTGGGGATTTCGGATTATCTTCTTCCTGATAATTATGGGATGGAACTGGCTGTTCCCTTTGTTGAAACGGTGGTTTCAAGGCTTCCTCAGGACTGGACAAATCGGAGCTTTGAGCAAAAGTTTGCCTTTGCCCGGAACTATCTTGAAAATTCTCAGAATTATCAGGCTTTTATTCAGTGGAAACGTTACTATGTGGTGGGAAAGCTTCGGGAAATGATGCGTACTGTGCGTAAGCCAGTCTTTTATGTGTTGAACTGGGAAGAATTGGAATCTCAGAACGATCTTCTTGATACGTTGGCGTCAGCGGGATGTGATTTTTTTGTGATTCAGCTTAAGATGTCCTATCGGGATTTTATGGACACAGGAAGAAAGCTTTTAGATCATCCGTTTATTCGTCCTTATCTTTCCCGAATTGTGTGGGTGAATCAGATTCAGTATCAGAATTTTTATTTTTCCTCTGATGTGCCTTTTAGTATTGAGGGTTTTGTGGCTATGAACGAAACAGTGGTGAAAAATGCTTTTTCTTCTCAACCGGCTTTGGGGCTTGGAGTAAACTTTTATAAAGCGATGTA
Organism: Brevinematales bacterium; assembly: GCA_046294145.1. Lineage (GTDB taxonomy): Bacteria > Spirochaetota > Brevinematia > Brevinematales > Thermospiraceae > Thermospira. The sequence continues at coordinate 16,834 of JBKBIS010000001.1, forward strand.
TGGAAATCGTGGTCCCTACAATCCAATAGAGTGGCTTATGGGTGCGGGGGAAAGTTTTGCCAGGGCACGCAGGATTCATAATCATATTCCTCTTGATGTGGATGTGGTGGTGCCTCAGTCGGCGGTTGGAAATTCCTTTCAGATTCGTGTAAGGGTTCAGAACAAGTCGCTTATTCCGATTGAGAAGCTTTTTCTTGAGCATATTCCAACGCGTATGATACGTATAAATGGAACACCACGGATTGAATGGAATATCCTTTCTCCTGGAGAAATCAGCGAGGCTGTCGTCGGTTTTTCTATAGATCAGGCTTCTGATAAGTTTTTGAGAAAGGATGGTATCCTTGCTTTTCGGGTATTCTGGAACTATGCCGGCAAGCAAGATTCTTTTATTCTCATGCGAACGCTGACTATCCTTCCTTCTGAGCAAACTACCAATAAGTAGGCAAGCCATGAGATTGTTTGAGATAGTGTCTCATGATTGTTTGGCTCCCGGTGTGTTTCGGCTTACTTTGTATGTTCCTCTTGTGGCAACACATGCCAGAACAGGACAGTTTGTGGTGCTTATTCCTGCACAGACCGGGGAGAGAATTCCCCTCACTATCAATCGTGCTGATCCGGATAAGGGGCTTATTACCGTGGTGTATCAGGTGGTCGGCAAAACGACTCATATTCTTTCTGCCTTGAAGGTGGGTGATTCTCTTTTTTCTGTTCTTGGTCCTTTAGGGCGACCGTCTCATGTAGAAAAAACAGAGAAAACGGTGGTACTGGTTTCAGGAGGACTTGGAGCGGCTATTATTTTGCCGGAGATGTATGCTTTTCGTCGTATAGGTGCTCCTGTAGTTTCTGTTATAGGGGCAAGAACGGAAAGCCTTCTTCTTTTTCGGGATGAGTTTGAAAGATATTCTCATAGGGTGCTTATTGCTACCAATGATGGTTCATGTGGCGTGAAGGGATTTGTGACCGATGCGTTAGCGGATTATCTGGCCCGGGAAGCTTCGCAAGTGGCTTTTGTGAAGGCTATAGGGCCAAATCGGATGATGGAAGCGGTGAGTAAGTTGGCGTCTTCTTATGGAGTTCCGACCTATGTGAGTCTTACTTCCATTATGGTGGATGGGACAGGGATGTGTGGTTCTTGTAGGGTCTCTATTCACGGGGAGATCAAGCATGTATGTGTGGATGGACCAGAATTTCTTGCTGATGGGATTGACTTTCGTGAACTGGAGCAGAGAAATTCTCGTTTTCAGCACCTTGAGAAAGAGGCTTTGGCTTCCTGTGGATGTCATCCGGAGCCCAGATAATCTAAGGGTAGAAATTTGATTATTCCTTCCGCAATACACTGATGTTTGGGAAGAGAAAGTTTTGGATCATAGGCAATAATTCGACGTGTATCTTCCATACACATGGATAAAAAACGGTGGTCGAAGAGGTTCGCAAACTTGAGTTCGGGAAGCCCTGATTGTCTCACACCTAAAATCGCACCGGGACCTCTTTGTTTGAAGTCAGCCTCAGCGATAGCAAAGCCATCATCTGTTTCGCAGAGAATTTTCATGCGGTCTTTCGCTTCTTCTGAGATCTCCTCGTCTGTTACAAGAAAACAATAACTTTGATGATTTCCCCGGCCTACACGCCCTCTCAATTGGTGAAGTTGAGAAAGACCAAATCGATCGGCTGCCTCGATGACCATGACGGTGGCATTTGGTACATCAATGCCCACTTCGATAACAAGCGTTGATACGAGGACGTGAGCTTTTTGAGAGCGAAAACGGTCAAGGGCTTCGTTTTTCTCTTCTGAAGACATGCGTCCATGAAGCCAGACTACTTCAAATGGAGAAAGTTTTTCCTGAATCTGCTTGTGATAATGTGCTAAACTCTTGAGTTCTAATTTTTCAGAAGCTTCTATAACGGGATACACAAAAAAGACCTGGCGACCTTTTTCGAGTTCTTTTCTGACAAAGGTAAGCATCTGAGAGTATTCTGATGAGGTAATCCAGTGGGTTTTGATGGGAAGTCTATTTTTGGGTTTTTCCTGAATGATGGAGATATCGAGATCTCCATAGAGGGTGAGGGATATGGTTCTAGGAATAGGGGTAGCTGTCATCACCAGAAGATCGGGGTGTTTGCCCTTTTTTGATAGGGCAAGCCTTTGTTCTACACCAAACTTGTGTTGTTCGTCAAAAACCACAAGGGCAAGATCCGAAAAAACCACATCAGGTTGGAGAAGGGCATGGGTGCCTACAACAAGGGGAAGTTGATTTTTTTGTAGCTTCTCAAGGATTTCCTTTCGCTCTTTTGGAGGAGTGCTTGACGTGAGAAGGGCAACCGGGAACTCTTCTTTTACCAGATTTTTCAGACTTTGATAATGTTGAAAGGCAAGAGATTCAGTGGGGACAAGGAGGGCTGCCTGATGGTGATTTTCAGAAGCGACGAGCATGGCAAAAAAAGCTACGATGGTTTTTCCTGCCCCTACGTCTCCCTGAAGGAGTCTGTGCATGGGATAAGTGGCAAAGAGATCTTTTTCTATCTCTTTCATGGCCTTTTGCTGGTCTGTGGTGAGGGTAAAAGAAAGAGTGCTAAGAATATGCCAGGCCCGGGATGTGGAGGTATAGCGACGCTCTTTCGAAAAAGAGAGGATGGCCTTTCTTCGTAGTTGTACGGCTATTTGAATGCCGAAAACTTCTTCGTATGCAATACGGATACGGGCTTTGCGAAGACGGGAAAAATCAGTGGGAAAATGAATCTCACGGTAGGCTTCTGTCTTCAAAAGGAGTTTATGTCCGCTTACAGCGTAGGCCGGGATTTCATCTTCTATCTGAGGAAGATAGGTATCTAAAAGTTTTTGTATAATTTCCTGAAACTCTTTTGGATAGAGTTCTGAAGGGAGACGATACACCGGAAGAATTTTGCCGAAATGTTTTGGTGTTCCGTTTTCTTCGTATGGTTCAAACTCAAAAGAGGTTGTCTGAATTTCATTGTACTTCATAAAAAACTGGGCATATATCCAATAGGTATTGCCGATGCGAAGGTTTTTGATAAGATAGGGTCTATGGAATCCCACAAGAGCAGCGCGCATCTTGTTGTCCTGAACAATAATCTTTGGATGTTTTTTGTTTTGAAAAAAAATAAAATCATGATCTATCACTCGTACAATTGTGGTTACAGGTTTTTTGGTGAGAAGGCTGGTTTCAATAGATGAAATCTCTTTTCTATCTTCGTATCTCAAAGGGAAATGGGTAAGAATATCATATACCGTTTCAAGTCCGATTTTTTTCAGGGCTTTCTTTTGTCTTGGGGTGAGAAAAGGAAGATTTTCCATCAAAAGGGAGCGAAGGTTGGCGAGGTACATTTATTTTCCCTGAGACATCCGATAACTCATCTCATTCTTGTAGAGTTTATCATAGTAGTAGCCGCGTTTGCTGAGTTCTTCTTTGAGTTTGTCGGGAAAGGGAACGTAGCGCCAGAATATGAATCGTACATCATTGTCAGCTAATTTCTGAATACCTTCACATTCTTTGGTCATCCAGAGAATGTAGTCATTGATGAAGTTAATCTTGATGTCTCCTTTGATCTTGTTTGAGGATATATATTCGTAGTATTTTCCGGATAGACCTTCGTCCATCCAGTGATAACCAGCGAGTTCCTTGGCCACCTGCCACCGGAAATCTCCCATGGCCATCACAATAGAAAACATCGGATTTTTGGCAAAAACAGGCACAGCTACTCTTCCCTTACTTGTGGCTTTGTTGTAACGGTCATAGGGCTCCCAGCACATGCCATAAGTGCCGTATCCGGGGACAAGAATCACATACGGAGGTACACGATTGGTATGCTGACGGAAGGTGCGCTGAAAGATGGTGAAATCCAGTTCTTCTATCTGCCGCAGTCTTTCAAGAACACGTGTCTTGAAGTTGAAATCTCGTGTTTCTCTTGGAAGAAAGGAACTTGAGAGAACGGGGAAATGGTTTCCTTGTCTTCCAACGGTCATCTTGATCATCTGGCGAATGGCATTGAGTTCATTTTCAGCTGTATGTTTATCGACAGAATAGGTGATTTTTTCTGTTGATTCCATGTTGAGTTCTTGCTGGACCTTTTCAAACTCTTCATAATGTTTATCGTAAGAATTTTTGGTTGTGGTGAGTTCTTTATCTACCTTTTTGAGGTCCCTTACGAGTTCTAAAAGTTCATCGAGATTTTTTTGTTGGGTTTCTGTGTAGGTATCCGGAAGATTGAGGAGAGGTTCTGTCGTATGCTGGGTGATCTGTGCCACAAGCGATTGAAGGTTGTCTTCTAAAAGTCGCCGTCTCTCTAGGGCCGCTATATATACATTTCTTTCGGCATCAAGGGCCCCACTCATTCTTTCGTATTTTGCCCTGAGAGCATCATCTTTTTTTTCGGAGGATGTTTTTGGTCTTTCATCTGTCATGCTTGGCTTAATGTTTCCAGAAAGGATTTCAATGAGCCATTCGTCTACATAAAAAACAGAATTGTCCGGGTCATGTTCTTCAAATGGTATGGAAAGTATCATTTTTTGATCTTCTGGCTGGAGATATCTGAGATCTAGAATGCCATAACGAATGAAAAGGCGTTTTTCTTTGGACATATTTGGGTTCATTTTTTGTCCGATAGAGTAGTAGAGGTTCCATGTCGCATTGGCAAAACGATCACGAAAAACAGCCTTTCGCTCTTTGTCTGTTTCTTTTTCATACTGGTTTTTGAGTGAAAGAAGGTTTTCTACAATGTTACTATCTTCTCCACTAAGTACCTTTTTCAGGAAGCTATCTGGCAAACTTTCATAAAGTCTACCCATACCTTTCTCCCATTTTTCTCTTTGCCCTTGATAGTATAGCCTATCTTGGAAAAAATGTCAATACTTTTTCTTTCTGGGTGGAAACACTTTTTTCCTTTGATTTTTTATCGGTGAAGAATTCTTTTTGAATATATTTTCAACAAGAAAAAGAAATGAGAGATGTGGTAGTTCGGGTAGTGGGAAAAAGTTTTATTTCTCCTTTTGTTCCAGGTACCCTTCAATGAGAGCTTTACTGATATTTTCAGCCAGTTTGTCGATGGCAAAGCGGATGTAATTGGGATCGTGGATCTTTTGACGAAGAATCTGCATTCTCTCTTCTGAGAGAGAACTCGAGTTTGTTTTGACAATGAGCCGGTGAAAATTTTTTCGCTTCTGTGTCTTGAGAATAACTTCCTCAAGACTTGGAAGAACCTCTGTCGATTCTACACGAACTCTTTCTGGTGCATCAGTTGGACACTGTTCTTGTTTCGTATGAGCCATATTACATCCACCCGCATCTCTTGAAATGGGATTTTGTTTTCTTCTATATATCTTTCGGCTGTTTTCAAAATTCGTTTAATTTTTTTGGGAGATATGGCCACTTCGCACCACTCCCTTTGAGTGGCTTTACGACACTTGACCTCTATGAGGACGAGTGTGCTTCCATCAATGGCAATGATATCTATTTCTCCCTCTTTTGTGCGATAGTTTTTAGCCAGTATCGTTATCCCCTGACTTTCAAGGTAAGAAGCAGCCTGCTCTTCTGCCCATTTTCCTATAGACAGGGTGTTATGGTGTTGGCTCATTGGTACCCGATTGTATTTCGTTAGAGTATACTACCTTCACAATATAGAGATCGGGTTCTTTGGAAAGACGGATGATTTCTCCGTTTTCTACTGTGTCCCCGAACTCATCCCGTACGATTTTGATGGTGGGTCTGAATGGTGATACGCTATCCGAAGCCACCACACGAGCAATGCATTTATTGTTCAACTGAACATAACTTCCTACAGGATATACCGACATGAGAGAAAGAAACACCTTGAGAATATCAGGGTCAAACTTTCTGGAACCTTCGCCCAAGATGAGTTTCATGGCATCGTAGGATTCCTTTTTTTCTCGATAAGACCTATTTTTGGTTACGGCTTCATAGGTATCAACAATCGCTATAATGCGACTCATTTCGGAGATTTCTTGACCTTTGAGGCGTCTCGGATATCCTGTACCGTCAAAACGTTCGTGGTGTTCCAATCCTACTCGAGCAATCTCCACAGGGAGATTGAGTTCTCTTGAAATTATTTGATAACTGTAAATTGGATGGGTTTTGATTTGATTGAACTCTTCAGGAGTAAGTTTTTCTTCTTTTTCTACAATATAAATGGGAACTTTGAGCATACCTACATCAAAAAGAAGTGCGGCCATCGCCAGGTTGATGAGTTTTACAGCGGAGTATCCAAGCTTTTTACCAAGGAGAAGGGCAAGTATAGTGGTATTTACAATATGAAGAGAAAGATAATCTCCTCTCCCTGCGGCATTGATGAGATTGATCCAAACTTCTATCTTTTTTTCTCCCATAATGGTGTTGACAAACTCGTGGGCCAGTTGTTGGAACTGGTTGGCATCAAGGCTTTCTCCTCGTTTGTATTTTTGATATAAAGAATTGACTCTGGCAATGGTATTCTTGTAAAACTCAATGTGTTTTGCGGCCTCTTTGTCAATCACAACCTTTTTGTGGGGATCTGACTCTGTGGGTGTTGCAGGTTTTGGGGTATTTATTTTTGATTCATCCACTATTTCCACAATCTCTCCTGCTGTCTGCACCTCAGAAAGCCCCCTGTTGTAAAGCATGTTGATGGTGGCTTTATCAAGGGGTTTTCTTGCCGGGAGTACAATATTATAATTATTATCAAAAAGTGATTTGTCGAAAATCATTCCCGGACGCAGGTCAGAGAGAGGGATGCGTTTCATCTCTGGCATAGGTTTTCCCTTGTGTTTTATTTTTTGTTTCTTAAAGCATACACAAAACTGAAGATTTCTGCAACTATTTGGTAGAGTTCTGGTGGAATTTCCTGGTTTTGCTTGAGTCTGTAAAGGGATTCGAGAAGTTTTTCATTTTTGTAGATGGGCACCTGATTTTTCTGGGCAAGTTCGAGAATGTATTTTCCTACCTCTCCTTCACCTTTGGCTAAGATGTGCGGAGCATGATCTAATTCGGGATCATATTTGAGGGCAACAGTTTTATTCATTTTTTCCTCCTTGTGTATTCTTCAGGCATAAAGGTTGATACCTCGCATTGGTATATTTTCTTCTTCTGGTAGGAAAAAAAGCCATGGATTTTCCCACGGATGAACATGGACAATAATCTCTTTCTGAAAATTGTTCCTCCAGACTTTCTGGCAATCTTTGGCCCAGTTCTGGATGTCTTTGTGCCATCTTTCCCAGATGGCTGGATCCATGGAGATGGCAACAGTGAGCTTTTGGGTTGACCAATCCAAAATGATATGCCATCGCCCTGTGATATTGTCTTCTATCAAAATATGTATCTGGTTTTGTCCTTTTCCTTTCCTGGCCATGGCAAGCATATCTTCTTCTCTCCATACTGAAAAAAGGTGGTGAGTCCAGGAGAAAGTGGAAAGCACCTGTACAATCCAGGCGGGAAGGTTTACCAGAGTTTCCATTCGTTGTTGTATTTTTTCTGCTGACCATGTTTTATCCTCTTGAGCAAAGGATGATTGTAACCAGGAAGTCAGGTGCCTTAGAAAATCAGCAGTTTCTTCAGTCAGAGGAAAACCCTCTTTGAGGGCCAGGAGGAGCCAATCCATGGTATGTTTGTCATACCTTCGAGAGAGACGCAAGACCATATCCAGTAATCCTCTGGAAAGAGGAAGCCCTTTTTTGGCAAGGGCATATCCCCATGGAAGGGCATCTTCTAAAGAAGGTATACCTAAAAGTATCAATTGCTCTATTACCATGTTGAGAAGACTCCGCTCCTGATGTAAGGAAAGTCTTTCGCTATTTACCCATTCTAAAGGGGTGAGTTTCACCGTAAAATGACCATCCTTTTCCTGGACTTCGGCCAATGCTAAAAACTCCGAAGGTACATTTTCGGTAGTTCTGGCCATTGTCTCTACCTGGTTCATGCGAAGACGCAAGGTATCTCCCCTTCGTTCTATCACCTCTACCTGTACAATACGGCTTTCGATGGCCGTTTCCCTGAGTGTGGTGGTAATTTTTCCTATCGTTATCATATTTCTCTTATAGAAAAGTATCGGTATTTTTTTGCAAAAGATGAGAAGAACGGGTGAAAGAAAAAGAGATAACAATAATGGCCAGAAGGTTCAAAGTTGATTTTTTTCTTTTTTTCCTCTATAATATTGAAATGTTATAGGATATGGTGAGAATGGGGATGGTGGAGTTAGTAGAGGCTAAGCATAGGTTGTATCAGCTTTTGAGCGAAGGGAAACTCGATGAGGTTCAAAATGAAGCTCTGGAGTTGATGGGTGCATATCCCCAGGATAAAGATCTGGAAGAGATTCTTGCCACAGTTCGTTTCTGGAAACATAGGCAGGAGTATTTTCTGTTGCAAGATGAGGCAACAGGTGGAGAGGAACTTTTTCAGGAATGGTGGAAGTATGAGTATTTTCGACGGGAAAATCACTACGCTAACCTGAAGGTTTATCAGTCCATCCGGTATTTTGTGTTTTCCCGGTTAGTAGAGATTTTGATTGAACTGTATCAGCTTTCACCTGTACCGAGAAGGGATGTTCTTGTTATGTTGGGCGAGGTTTTCCTCTCTCTTGGTATGGTGGACAGGGCTATAGAGACACTGGAGTATGCTTTGAGCTTGGGCAAAAGTGAGGATGATGTCTCTATCTATGTGCTGCTTGGAAATGCCTATGGAGAGGCGGGGCAGGAGGAACTGGCATCGGTGATGTATAATGATGCTATGTACATAAATCCGCCGCTGGTGGAGGTGGAGAAGATCACTTATCCTCCTCTTCAGAAATTAGCGGAAATGATCGCTTCTCATGGCGTGAAAAGGGAGATAATTGGAGAGTGGCTTCCGGTGTATGCTTTTGTTCATGGAACTCTTAAACAGAGACGGGAGCTTTCTTCGAGAGCCCATTATGAGCTGAGGCAGAGGATTACTATGCTGGAGCAAACCATAAAATACGATAAAAAGGCTATAGATGTGCTTGTCCCGCGCTTGCTGAATGCATATCTATGGATGTTAGACTATTATCTCTACCAGGCAAAAGCCAGAAATAATGCAAGAGCTCTGGCAACGAAGATTGTAGAGGTGTTAGATAGGGGAACGGGGGTGGCTCAGGTGAGAGAACATCTCCTTGAGAGATTCAGGCATGTTTTTGCCCAAATGGAAAAAATTTTGGCGAGGTAACAAGGATGGCTATAGTGGTAGTTGGTTCTTTAGCTTATGATAGTGTGGAAACTCCTGCTGGGAAAAGAGAGCGAATGTTGGGTGGGTCTGTGACTCATTTTTCCAACGCTGCCAGTTATCTTTCTCGTCCTTATATCGTAGGAGTGGTGGGTCAGGATTTCACTGGGGCAAGCTGGGAGTTTCTTAAACAAAAAACAAAGTCTCATCAGGGTGTTTTGGTTCGACCTGGAAAAACCTTTTTCTGGGCAGGGGCTTATAATGGTGATATGAATGAGGCAAAAACGAGAACCACCGAACTTGGGGTTTTTGCTGATTTTCAGCCCTATATCCCACCAAAATATCCACGGAGAGGACTTCTCTTTCTTGCCAATATTGATCCTGTTATTCAAAAAGAGGTAGCTCAACAGATGTCCGGCATGAGATGGAAATTTTTGGATACAATGAACTTCTGGATTTCCAGTAAGCCTAAGGAACTAAATGAGGTACTGCAATTGGTGAATGGGCTTATCGTGAATGAAGGGGAGGCGATGCTTCTTTCCGGCAAGAAGCATCCTTTAGAGGCTTTAGATGCACTTTATCGTCCTCATTTTGAGATTCTGATTATGAAACGTGGGTCTAATGGGGTGGTTATCCGTACGAAGAAATTTCGGGTTATTCTCCCGGCGTATCCTACCCCCAAAGTAGTTGATCCCACAGGAGCTGGAGATAGCTTTGCAGGGGCGTTTTGTAGCTATTTAGATGCCCATCATGTGAGACGTCTTACCCCTCGGGTGGTAAAAAAAGCTGCATCCTATGCCACTGTTGTAGCCTCGTTTTGTGTGGAGGATTTTGGTGTTGATGGTATTGCTAAACACAGCTGGAAAGATATCCAGACACGATGGTCTGCCTACCGTCAGATGGTATTTCTATAAAACCCAAGAAGAGAAAATTGAGGAGGACATCCCATGACTGATATGCAGAAAAAAGAGGATATTCTCAGAAGCCTCAAGGAACGTATCAAGGAGGAACAGTGGACTCAGACGGCTATAAACGAATACTCTGTGAAAATGTTTGTGGAACTTGATAATATTATTCATATTGCCGTGGAAGAGGGTTTTCAGGATGAATTGAAGGAACTCTGTAATGAAGCTCTTGCCAGTAAACAGAATAGTGTAATTGCTTCTTATATTCTCGGAATGTTGCCTTTTGAGGAAAATTCTGTTGGAAATAATCTTATTCCGGATCTGATTCGCCGTTTTTTGGAAAACAAGAAGTATAAGATTACTGAATATCTTTGTGAGAAACTTCTGGGCTATCGAGAGGATCAGGAAGCCCTTCGAGCTCTTGAGATTATTTATGAGAGTCAGGGAAATCAAGAAGAGCTTCTCAATATTCGCCGTCGACTGGTGTTGGTTGATGCAAAGAATGCAGCAACTGCCAAATATTTGGGGGAGTATTATGAGTCCCAGGGGGATAAAGACCAGGCAGCTTTCTATTATCGTCTGGCTTTTGAGCGTTATATTAAGCTCAAGACTATTCGTACACTTGAGGAACTCTGGGGCAAAATGGTAAAGCTTTTTCATGATGATAGCAATCTTGTGCTCATGTTTGCTCGAAAATTGCGAGAAATACAGGGAGATGCTCGTGTGGCAGAAACTGTCTACAATGATTATGTGCATCCTCTCATGAAGGCTGGAAAGTATGAAGAGGCTCTCAAGGTTTTGAAGGTTATAGTGGAATGGAGACCGGATGATAAACAGATTAGAAAGGCTCTTGAAGATTGTTATCGGGCTATTTACCAGGATCATTCCCAGCTTGACAAGTATCTGAAACTTTCCAATATTGGTCAGACGTGGAAGCCTTATCGAGATGCTATTCGCATTTTTGAAAGCCATATTGCTTTTGATGTGGGTAAATATGTCCATCACAAAAGTTGGGGATTTGGACAGGTCAGGGCCATGGAAGATGAAAATGTGGTCGTAGATTTTGAGAATAAGCCGGGACACAAGATGTCTTTAGAGATTGCTTTACGTGCACTTGTGGTTCTTGATGATGATCATATCCTTCTGTGGAAAAAGAAACGGCCTGAAGAACTGAAGAAAATGATGCAGGAGGATCCTCTCAGAGTGGTGGAGATTATTTTAAAAAGTCTTGGTGGAAGTGCGTCTGCTACTCAGATAAAGGAGTGGCTTGTGCCAGATATTCTTTCTGAATCGGGGTGGAGCAAGTGGTGGATTGTGACAAGAAAAAGAATTGAGAGTAGCCAGACCATTGTGCCAAGTCTTAACAGGAAGAATGTTTTTGAACTGAGGAATACTGAGATTTCTGTTCTGGATGAACTGGTGAGCAAATTCAAAAAATCAGGAACAATGGAAACAAAAATCAAGTATATCATGGACTACAAGCTTCGAGGGGGAAGCTTTGGGGATTCTTCTTCATCTGCTATGACGGCTTACTTTGAGGATATTCTCAAGTCCTCTACGGAAACTCAGGAAAGAAAACTTCTTGCCTTCTTGGTGCTCAAGTTTGTTCGGGGGAGTGCTCTCTCTCCTGATCTTCTTGATCAGAGCTGGCTTTATGGGCTCAAGAATATGGGAGAATTCTACACTGATCTTGATATCGAACTGAAAAAGGAATTCCTTGGTCTTCTTCGTCAGAAAGTAAAGGAATGGGCCACCAAATATGTGGATCTTGTGGTGAAGACACCTATAAACCGTCTCTCTAACTTTATGTTAGAGGAGTTGCTTGCTCAGAGAGAGTGGAACGCCATTCAGGAGATTATGGAGGTGGCTTTCTCCAGTTATGGGGAGAAACCAGAACTGTATATTTGGTTTGTTCAGCGAGTGATTGAAGAAAAGGAGATTTCTCAGAGATTTGGACTCAAAGAGAGTGAAATAGTGTTCCGTCTTTTGGATATTTATGAGAGTTTGAATCAGGAAATAGAAGACAAGGTAAATGTTTCTCTCAATAAGCGACTCTGCGGTATAATAGAGAGTCTCTTGTTTGAAAAGGGTCTTTTAGACAGGGTGATGCAGCATATTGAACCTTCTATAGCGCTTTCTCTCTATGCCCAGTTAGATATGTCGACCTATTTCCCTGAGGGCTACAAGAAAAAATACCTTGAGGAACTCCTTGCGAAGTATCCAGATCTTGCGAGCAAGGAGATGCAAGAGAAAACCAAACAGGGAGCTAAAATTCGTCCTCCTCTTCTGGTGACAAAGAAGAGTCTTGAGGCGAAACGCGCAGAACTCAATCGTCTTGTGACGGTGGAGATTCCTGAGAATAGCCGGGCTATTGGAGATGCTATGGAAAAGGGAGATCTCAGAGAGAATGCCGAATACAAGGCTGCTCTTGAAAAACAGGATCAGCTCAAGGCTACGGTGGCTCGTCTTGAATCAGAACTTGCGAAGGCAAAGATTATTGAAAAATCGATGGTGGATACCTCTTTTGTGGATGTGGGAACCAAAGTCACACTCAAGACTGATGATGGTAAAAAGGTTACCTATCAGATTCTTGGTCAGTGGGATGTGGATTTTGAGAAAAATATTATTTCCTATCTTTCTCCTCTGGGTGCCGCTCTGCTTGATAAACAGGTTGGGGATGTGGTGGAGTTTACCTTTGGAAATGAACGCAAGGTGTATACGATTGAGTCTATAGAAATGGCTGATTTTGAGGATTAAGGGGGATACCATGGAAGAAACAATGGAAAGAGGATCAACGGTTTCAAAAGGTCTTTTTGAGAAGATTTATCCATGGGGATATATTCCTTACCGATTTCAGTGGTTTGATTATGTGTTGGCTTTTCTTGTGTTTCTTGTGGCTTTTGTGGGTTATATCAAGACACTTACTCCTTCGATTGGGGCGGGTGATAGTGGAGAACTCACAACTACTCTCTACAATATGGGAGCAAGCCATGCTCCCGGCTATCCTCTCTATGGTATTTTAGGTAAACTTTTTACCTATCTTGCCTTTGGAGATATAGGCTATAGGGTCAATATTTATACCGCAACTACGGCAGCTGGGGCTGTGCTTTTTCTCTTTCTGACATTAGTGAAGCTTCTTGGTCTCAATCGAAGTGTCTCTGGCTCTCAAAAAAAGCCACAGGCTCTTCTGGGGGTTCATATTCCTGCTCTGGCAGCTTCGCTGGCTTTTGCCTTTGCTTCTGATCACTGGCAACAGGCAGTGGGGGGAGAAGTGTACTCTCTCAATGTATTTCTTGTTTCGATGATGATCTTTGTGATGGTGTGGTGGTATGAGGAACTTCTGGCGAATCGTAATCGGGAAGAGATAGATTTTGCTTATAGAAAATCTCTTTTGCTTGCCTATGTGATGGGGCTTTCTTTGACAGACCATCAGCTTCCCCTCTGGTATATTGTGGCCTTTTTTCTTGTGATGTTTCCTCTGACCTTTTTTGCTCTGTTTGCTAACAAGGTCGAAGATACCAGGCATGTGAAAATGTCTTCGACGTTTTCTATCTGGTGGGTGGTGCTTTTGGCTCCAATTGCTTCTCTTGTCTTCATGCAGCTAAGTGGAAGATTGGGGTTGGCATTTCTTCTTCTGG
>JBKBIS010000200.1:0-3353 GCA_046294145.1 Brevinematales bacterium
TATCGGATGTGGGCGGTACTGGATTCGAACCAGTGACCCCCTGCGTGTCATGCAGATACTCTAAACCACCTGAGCTAACCGCCCATCCACATACATATTATAAGGCAATATGAAAATTTTTGCAAGGGAGTTCAAAGAAAAAGTCTTTTCATTTCTATCGTTGTCATTCCATGCGTTGACAAAAAGAGTATTTCCACATAAAAAATGAAATATACTTTCTTCTCTTTTCATTTCAGGATATCTTTGCTACCTACTTCTTTTCTTTTTCCCAGTGCTTTCTCATCAGTTGAAAGTCTGTAAAGTTTATAAAGGCGAACGAAAAAAAGACCTCACTCCTAGACCAGAGGTTTTTCTTCCAGAAGAGAATTGCGGTATGTGAAAGCATGGGGAAGGTGTATGCTATTACCTTGTTTCAGCAAAAAACACTTATTTGGCTGAAACAAAGTAATAGCTATATCTCGCTGTAATATTTCAAAAACAATTTTTTCCACCAAACCCGCAATAAAAGGCTTTGGCGTGTCTGCTTTCTATACAAAAACAAAAATATTTCATCCTATTCTGGAACAACACAATTTTATATTTACAACAAACAGTTTTTCTATTTGCCAGAAAACAAAAAATACTGTATACTATACACAGTGTTCAAATCGATAAGGATAAAAGTTGGTATGGTAATATCACTCCACTTTCCTACGGACAATATTTCCCATCTCAAATGTGGCCAGATACTCTCTCTCAGTGGCACCATCTATACTGCTAGGGACCAGGCCCACAAAAGACTTGCAGATGCTATACAAAACCAGAAGGATCTCCCCATTGCTCTTCAAAAACAACTCATCTATTATTGTGGTCCTACACCGCCAAGGGAGGACGGACTTTTCGGTTCGGCTGGTCCCACAACCTCAGCAAGGATGGACCCATTTACTCCTCTTCTGTTTTCAGCAGGACTCACTGCCTGTATGGGAAAAGGTCCAAGAAGCGAAGAGGTGCGACAGGCGTGTATCCAGTATAAAAGTATCTACCTTATCACCTTTGGAGGGGCTGGTGCTTTTCTGGCTAAACACATCATCTCTCAACGCCTTGTAGCCTATCCTGATTTAGGCACAGAAGCTATTTATGAAATCATCATAGAAGAATTCCCTGCCATTGTAGCTATTGATAGCGAAGGTAAAGCCCTCTCTGAAGGAGAATGGGCTTTCCTTCAGGAGGAAAACACATGACCATTCTTTCTTATTTTGTAGCTCTCATTCTCTTAAGTACCATTGTTTTTGTCCATGAACTTGGACATTTTCTTGTGGCAAGATGGTTTGGAATCACTGTAGAAATCTTCTCTATCGGTTTCGGTCCCGAGATGATTGGGTTCACAAAGGGGAAAACTCGTTATCGACTCAGTTGGATTCCTTTTGGGGGATACTGTAAACTCAAAGGAGAACTGGAAACTACAACCCCTGATTCACTTTATGGCAAGCCGGCACCTGTTCGTATTCTTGTTCTTTTTGCCGGCGCTGGATTCAATATTCTCTTTGCTTTGTTTACAATCACTATGCTCTATACAGTAGGATATAAAGAAATTGTTCCCGCTCGGATAGTAGATGTCGTTGACACACTCAACAATCAGGTCTCTCCAGCTAAAGAAAGTGGCATTCTTCCGGGTAGTGAAATTATCCTGATAAACAATCAGCCTGTGGTTACCTATCAGGATATCATGGAAAAAATCTCTCTGAGTGCCAACATTCCTTTAACGATGGTGTATGTCAAGGACTTCTATACAAACCAAATAACCATAACTCCATTGCTTTCTCCTTTCTCAGGGATGGGAGAGATTGGTATTCTCCCTGTTTATGAAGTAGTTATCGGAGGAATTCTTTCTAACTCTCCTGCAGCTCAGGCCAACCTCAAGCCGGGCGACAGGATTATAGCCATTGATGGAAAAACTATCCGCTATTACTATGAATTCCGTGAAGCCATCCGGGAAAAAGCCTTTTCCCCTGTGAATTTTACTTTCATACGAGAGAAGCAGACCAATACCATAACGATAACATTAGATCAGAGAGAAAATCGGGGATTTTTGGGCATCAGTCTTTCAGGAAGTCTTGCCTTTCCTTTCACCAACACGGTGAAAAGTGAAAACCTTCTCACGGCATTTAAAAAAGGAAACACAGAACTCTGGAAACAATTTATTTTGACTATCAAAGGGTTCTCCCGCATGTTTCAGGGTAATCTTGGAATCTCGCAAAATATTTATGGACCTATACGTATTGTTCGAGATACTGCTCTCATCACTCAGTGGCTTGAGTTCTCTCTTCTTGCACGTTTCATTGCTTTGATCAGTCTTGGACTTGGGCTTGCTAACCTGCTTCCCTTCCCTGGATTAGATGGTGGACATATTCTCATCAACACCCTTGAATGGCTAAGCCAGAAAAAACTTCCTGATAGAGTACGCATAGTGATTGAAAATATAGGTATTCTTGTTCTTCTTCTCTTTGGAACCTGGGTACTCTCGAACGATATCACCAATCTTTTCAAGGGAAGGTAGTATGCTTTTCAAACGCAAACATCGGCTTGTTATACTCATCTCCGGCCGTGGCTCCAACATGAAAGCCATCATAGAAGCCGTAAGAGATGGACGTATTCCCAACACAAAAGTGGTAGGTGTTATCAGCGACAACCCTCATGCTGAAGGATTAACCATCGCTAAAAAGTATGGCATCAGAGCCATTTATATCTCGGCTGCTCCCTATAAGACAAAACTGGAAGGAAAAGCCGAAGAAAAATACATAGCCACTATCAAGCGATGGAAACCAGATCTTATTATTCTTGCTGGTTTCATGCGGGTCATCAAGAGTCGTTTCATCCAAAGTTTTTCCAACAAAATTATTAACATTCACCCTTCTCTTCTGCCAGCTTATCCCGGACTTCACACCCATGAGCGTGTCCTTGCTGCTAGAGAAAAAGAGTCGGGGTGTACTGTCCATTTTGTTAATGAAACAGTAGATGGTGGTAAACGCATCATTCAGGCTAAGGTACAGGTGCTTCCGGATGATACTCCTCAAAGCCTGGCAGCACGTGTATTGGAAAAAGAACACAAGATTCTGCCGTATGCTATTCGCCTTCTCCTTGAGAAGAAAATTTCCTATGAGACTCTTCATGAACCCCTTCAATGGAGGGATGAATGGAATTTTTAGGATTTATTGCCGGTTTTTGTACTACTCTTTCCCTTGTTCCGCAGGTAATTAAAGTCATTCGTACACGACAGACGCGAGATATTGCCCTTGGGATGTATATTCTCATGGTGATTGGAGTGCTTTTCTGGTTATTGTACGGTCTGAGTATAAGGGCGTTGTCAGTAATTG
>JBKBIS010000201.1:0-3351 GCA_046294145.1 Brevinematales bacterium
ACCAATCGGATGGAAATAACCAATTATGTCATATATATTACCAACAAGAGTTCTTCTGCAGCGAGTATTGATGATAAAATGGCAGAGCTTTCGGCTATAGGATTTGAAACCAGATAGATTACGCAAAATAGTCAAGCAACAGACGCCAGCTGAATTGGTTTTTTGAGTATTTTTGTGTGAGTTCGGGAAACAATTCTTCTCTTGTGGTGTCTGAAAAGAATTCTTCTATTCTTCTGCGAGCGTCAATGAGTTGTTTTGAGATGATACCATGAGAGAGAGAAAGAGATGCTTCTACATAGGCGGCATAGCGATCACAGTTTTTGATCATGGGTCCAAGGATTTCTGTATTACTCTCAGGGTGTTTTGTCAGGGAAAATTCTGTTTCCACGTACCAGAAGAAATCCTGTCCGATTGCTTTGTCCTTTTCACTGACTTCAAAAAGAGATTTGAGCTTTTTGTTTATTTCGTCCTGTTCAATTTCTTTGATAAGCTTTTCAAGATCGGATACGCTTTGTTTTACGGGGGAAATGATGTCGCGTGTGAGTACCTCAGGGATATCATGGAAAAGTCCAAGCCAGAAGTGGTGCACGGCCTGCGTGTGGATATCTAGTTTCAATTCAAGAGAGATGAGGTACGCAAGGATGGCTACCACGAGAGAATGTCCCATGACGGATGTTTCAGGTATACGCACGGTTTGTGTCCACCGTCGCTGAAATCGTAGTTGGCCAATGAGATCAAAGAGATGTTTATACCTGACGTTGGTGATAGCGTAAGAAACTGATGACATGCCATGATAGCTGGCGAGTTTTTTTTCTATCTCTTGTTCTGTTTCATAAAAACCATAGAGGTTTTTGTTGGCTTCATGGATGAGGTCGAATTCCCATTTGGTGGCCAGATAATGAGCTGCGGCCAAAATCTTGTGTTCGAGAGATAGTTGTTCTATCTGTTTGAGATCTTCTGCCAGGTGATCCTGAAAACGGGTGAGAAATGTGTTGTCTCCAAGTAGAAAGAGATCTTTTTCACATTGTTTGATGACATAGGTATTAAGGGCTTCTCCCTTGCTTTCCATGAGGCGATGGAAAATCGGTGGTTTGATATCGGTGAGTTCTACTCGATGGAAATACTGGGAGATACCACCCTCAATAAGTTTCTGGTAATCTATCATCTTTTCAGAGACTTTTTCTTCGATCTTGGCTAAGAAAAAGGCTATAGCCATTTTGTGGGCTTGCTTGTCCAGCTCAGAAAACCCTTGTTCGGGGTGGATGTGATCATTCCAGCGCCGGATGTAGGCTCCTTGGTGAATGCGTTCGATAAGACCACGCGTGATCATTGCTTCTCAGAGAGACTGGCCAATGGTGATGGCTGAGACGACAACGATGTCTTCTGGGGTAGCACCACGGGAAAGGTCGTTGACAGGTTTTGATAGCCCTTGAAGAAGTGGCCCATAGGCTTCAGCCTTGGCTAGGCGTTGGGTGATTTTGTAGCCAATGTTTCCTGCATTGAGATCAGGGAATATCATCACGTTAGCTTCGCCAGCCACAGGTGAGTTGGGTGCTTTGAATTTGCCAACGGAGGGATCTACAGCTGCATCAAACTGTAATTCTCCGTCAAAAACAAAATCGACATTTCGAGATCGCATCATTTCAATGGTCTGCCGAATCTTTTCCACGGATGGAGAGGTGGCACTTCCCAACGTGGAAAATGACAGGAAGGCTACTTTGGGTTCTATACCTAAAAGCTGCCGGCAGGTTTTGGCAGAAGCAATGGCAATATCACAAAGCTGTTCGGACGTTGGTTCTGGAACTACTCCACAGTCTGCATAAATGAATTGGCCATTATGTCCATAGGAGCACTGGGGTACTTCCATCACAAAGCTGCCTGAAATGGTTTTGATGCCTTCTGCTGGTCTGACTACAATGAGAGAGGCTCTCACGGTCTTGGCTGTTGGAGTGAGACTTCCAGAGACCATAGCGTCCACAACTCCATCAGCCAGCATCATGGCTCCGTGATAGACGTCGTCTTTCATAAGTTCTTCGGCTTCAGCTTCTGTCATACCTTTGGTTTTGCGGCTTTCATAAAGACGGTGAATATAGTCAGAAAGTTTTGGAGATTTGGTGTGGTCATACAGAATGACGTTATCTAAGGAGATACCTTCGGCAGCCGCCATGGTTCTGAGTTCGTCAGGATTTCCAAGAACATAGAGCTCTGTGGTGAATTTTTCTCTGATGATCATCTCAGCAGCCTTGAGTACTCGGATATCTCTTCCTTCGGGGAGGACAAGACGACGGGGATTGGCTTTGGCAATAGAGAGGATTTTCTCTTTGAATGTCATATATCAACTCCTTGAAAACGGTATTTTTCAGGTGTTGCGTTTTCGATAGAGTTCCCGCCAGACAACAGGAGGAACCTTATCGGAAATGTCCCCACCCAGAAGGGCAATTTCTTTGATAATCGATGAACTCACGAAGAGGTTATCTTCGCTTGCCATGAGGAAGACGGTTTCTACCTCAGGACAAAGATGAGCGTTCATCGAAGCGACTTGGATCTCAAATTCGAAGTCGGAAACTGCTCGTAACCCTCGGATAATAGCCTGGGCTTTTTTTGCTCTCACAAAATCAACAAGCAGTCCGGAAAAAGTTTCTACGCTGAAACGATCATCGTCAGAAAAAATTTCCTTTATCATAGCCACACGTTCTTCAACTGAAAAAAGAGGGGTTTTGGCTCGATTTTGAAGGATAGCGATGATAACGTGATCAAAGAGATGGCCAGAACGTTTGGCGATGTCGAGATGCCCATTGGTAAAAGGATCAAAGGAACCGGGATAGATAGCAAGACGCATGGCAAACTCTCCTGTTGTTATTATAGAGGTTTTGAGTTCTTTTTGCAATAATTTTGTGAGAATTTTCTGGACCTGAGGGAAAATGTTTGTCTTTTTACCTATGTTGCTATTTTATATTGCAGAGCTATTACCTTATTTCAGCAAAACATTCTTTCATGCTGAAACAAGGTAATAGCATACGCTTCTTTGTGGATTTTGTGTGGCTGCTTCTAGCATGGTTATCGTGGTATACTTCCGATATGAGAGACAAGGGATGGCTTTTTGTACACAACCCTCTTTTTCTGTAAAAGTTGACTTTTTCAGAATTCTTCTCTATAATAATAGTCTCATAAGATTCGGGGTGTAGCGCAGTCCGGTTTAGCGCACTACCTTGGGGTGGTAGGGGTCCCGGGTTCAAATCCCGGTTGCCCGACGCCGAACCCGCCTTGGTTGACCGGGGCGGGTTTTTTATTTTCCCCCTCGCATGGAGCCGCTGCTGGATCTATACCGCCTGCTGGCCCAGGTGCGCCGTC
>JBKBIS010000202.1:0-3347 GCA_046294145.1 Brevinematales bacterium
CCTACAAGAAGCAGGGGCAAAAACTCTCAAGTATTATTCAATGGGTCTCAGCTCATAAAGAGCAGCCGATACAGGAGGAAGCACCAATGGAACACCTGCTGTTCGCACAAGTCGATTGGTAGTCTTACTTGCTTCAAATGAGACATCTGGCAAAAAGCCCAACAGGTCTCGAAGGCGATAATGACCCTTCACGGGAAGCCCTGCAGCCTGCCAGAGAGCTTCAGGAAGCTTGAGAACAAAACGTTTTTCCTCCCTTTCAAAATTTGCCACCACAAGCACTATCTTTCCATCCGTATATCGTGCAAAAGCTATCACCCCATCACTGAAACCCTCACTTTGAGGCACACGTTTCTCTCCCACCTGTACCGGTTCATTAGCAAAAGCCAGATCATACATTCTTCCACCCGCAAGAGCCGGATGAGTTTTCACCGCCGTCAAAAGCTTCTGATAAAACGCGCGAAGTTTTTTCTGATCCTCGGAGAGAAGCCCACCATCAAAGTTGCCTCCATTTACCCACTTCTGATGTTCCGGAACACCCCAGAAATCAAAAATAGTCGTTCTTCCATCATCACCACCAAATCCTTCCTTGCCAGCCGCTGGTTCACCTACCTCCTGTCCAAAGTAGATCATCACCGGCCCCGCATACACACTGGCCACTACTGTCATCCCCGGAACCCCTACCCATGGATCAGCAGCAAAACCCTTAGAGGCAATACGTTCTTCGTCATGATTCTCAAGAAAAACAAGCATATGATCAGAGAAGTCTTTGACTTTTAACCACGCATAATAAAAACCCTTCCTATCATACACAGGCTTTTTCTTCATGAAGGATTTCACAGAGTCATAGAGACCGACTTTGTCATAGAGATAATCAAACTTCCCTTCACTCAAGTATTTCTTGTAGGCCGATGGATTGTAAATCTCGGCAATAAATATTACCTGAGGATATTTTTCCTTGACCTGAGGAATCACCCAGCCCCAGAATTCCACCGGAACCATCTCTGCCATATCACATCGAAAACCGTCCACACCTTTCCCTGCCCAGTAGAGAAGAATATCTCTCATCTTCATCCAGGTATTGGGAATAGGAACAAAATAGGTTTTTCGCTTATTCTGGATATCCACCCCATAGTTCAACTTCACAGTTTCGAACCAATCTCCCATCGAAGGTTTAGCAGAGAAAACATCATTGCCTGTCACCTTTGCCGGAATCTCCCTGAAAACACCATCCTCTCCAGAAAGCGTTATATCCTTGCCGGCCGGATCGTATCCTCTTGGAACCTCAAAGACAGTGCCGGGAAGATAGTAGAAGTTGTTATTCGGGTCAAACGCCACATTGGTGTTATCCTCCTCTCCCAGGTCCTTGACACCCTTCGGCCTGGCAAGAGACCCGTATCCACGAGCCACATGATTGGGAACAAAGTCAATAATAACCTTTATCCCATGTTTATGCGTTCTCTCCACCAGAGCCTGAAACTCCTCCATCCTTTTCGGAACATTGTATGCAAGAAGCGGAGAAACATCATAATAATCTCTGATGGCATAAGGGGAGCCAGCCCTTCCTTTCACCACATCAGGATCATCCAGAGGTATACCATACTGGCGAAAATCCTCCATGGTAGCATGGGCAATGACACCGGTATACCAGATATAGTCTACTCCAAAGACTTTCAAAGCCTCGAGCGCCTTGTCCGTAATATCATTGAAACGAGAAACCCCATTTTGCGCCATACTTCCATAAAAAACACGGTTAGTATTGGTATTAGCAAAAAGGCGCGTCATCATTTGGTAAATAATGATCTTTCGATTTTGAGGAGCATAAACCATTTCATTCCTATCCGGTGGAAGATCTTTAAGACTTAAAGAAGAACCACATCCCATCAACACAACCAAAAAAATCCACAAAAACCTTTGTCTTTTCATGTTTGACCTCCTTTTCCCTTGTCCCTTCAGTATAAAGAAAAATCAGAAAAAAGCAAGTAGTTCCCTGCCAAAAGGTGTTTTACCTCAAAAAAGCAACATTGCTAAAAACATCACTTTTTTGAAACTTTTCTGTGTTTTTTCCCTCGTCGGGATCAGAAACTATACTGAAACTCTACTTTTTCTTTTGACAAACGCTTATTTTGAAAAAGAAAAAACTTTTTTATGCAACATATTCTATACAAATCTTGATCTTTGATACAGAAAATATTGCTTTTCGTAGTTTTAGGTTCATATTCTCAATATTTTGAAGCCTTTGCCGATAAAATATATATACCATTCCGGAGGTTATGTCATGAAATTCGGAGAAGTGCTTCTTCATCTCAAGATGATCACGGAAAAACAGCTTCAAATGGCTCTTGAAGAACAAGAATACAATATTCAAACTACCAATTACACTGAACCTATTGGGTACATTCTTCTGCGAAATGGTGTTATTACCCCAGAACAACATGAAGAGGCTCTCCTCTTTTATTTTCGGCAACTTGCAGAGGATAGTAACGAACCACCGTATGTGCGAGAGACTGCCCGTGTGGCATGTCAGGCTTTGCAAAACAAAAACCGGCAAAACTCCCTCTCAGAAGAGACAAAACTTGCTATTCTCAAACAAATCAAAGAATACGAAGAACGCATCGCCTACCTTGAAAAATCCCTCACTGCCCTCAATGACATGGAACCATCTCCTGTTGTGCAGGAGTCCCTTGAAAAAGAAAACAGGGAACTCAAAAACCTCATCCAGAAGATTCAACATCTTCGTCATGACTTAGAGGTGTTCTCTGCATGAAACGCCCCCACCTTTTCTTCTTTTGCCTTTTCTCTCTTCTTCTCATGGGACAAAAACGCTTTTTCAACTACATGGGACTCACTCTTGGCCAGACTCAACAAGAAGCTGAAAATATTATTGCCAACAGTGAAGATTTCAAAATTGACGAGTCCAGATTCTTTGGCAAAATCAATGAACAGACCCCTTTTATTCTCAAGGCAACCTACAAACCCTTTATCAATAATCTTTATATGCAATTCTACTCCAATATCTGCTTTCATATTACGATTGAATATAATTCCAACTATTTTGATTACCTCTCTCTGGCTGACAAATTGGAAGACATTTATGGAAAACCTTCCATACGAACAGCCAACTTTACCGCCTGGTATGGACTTCTCACCAATGGCACTCGAGGAGAAAATGGTGAAATCGATGTAAGGCTTCAGCTTGAGGCCCCTTCCACAGTCAAAGTATACGATTATGTCCTTATGAAAAAGATGAATAGTGAACTCAGCAATATCATTTTTCTCATCACCAACCAGACCATTATCGAAACAGAAAAGCGTCGCCTGATGAATGAACTATAAAAGAGTAATCCATC
>JBKBIS010000203.1:0-3342 GCA_046294145.1 Brevinematales bacterium
CATCCTACTCTTGTTTTTGTTGATGAAATTCACCGCCTCACCAGACCAAAACAGGACCTTTTTCTTGCCAGTATGGAAGAAGGCGATATCATTCTGATTGGAGCCACAACAGAAAATCCTTATTTCGTTCTTCAGCCAGCGATGCGTTCTCGTCTCTTTATCTATGAATTCAAACCCCATACCCAGGAAGAACTCAGGATCATTCTTCATCGGGCATTTGAAAAAGATGATTTTCTCAAAAAAAGTGAGTCCAAACTTGCTTTAGAAGCTGAAGATTATCTTCTCTCCATATCCAGTGATGCACGCGTGATGCTCAATATGCTTGAAATGGCTGTGCTCACCCTTCCCCTCAAGGTTAACCCTATCATAACTAAAGAACATCTCATGGGAGTTGCCAGAAAACCGGATACAGCTTATAGCGAAGATATGCATTACGATGTGATATCTGCTTTTATCAAATCTGTGAGGGGAAGCGATCCTGATGCAGCTCTCTATTACCTCGCCTGGATGATTGAATCAGGAGAAGATCCTCTCTTTATAGCACGCCGTCTTGTGATTCTTGCAGCCGAGGATATCGGCCTGGCCTATCCAGAAGCTCTTCCTCATGCCGTTGCCTGCTACGAAGCGGTGAATAATATTGGGATGCCAGAGGCACGCATTATTCTTGCGGAAACTACTGTTCTCTTATCCTGTGTTCCCAAAAGCAATTCTGCTTATATAGCTATTGACAAAGCCCTTGAGCATATCAAAACCAACAAACCTGAAGGCGTGCCATCCCACCTGCGAGAATCCCATTTTTCCGGAGCTCAGGCCTTCGGAAGGGGAATAGGCTACAAATATCCCCATGACTATCCCAAACATTATGTAAAACAACCCTACACCATCAAGCCTGTTCATTTTTATGAACCCGGTAACCTCGGCTTTGAACAAAAACTCAGAACCTGGATGGACAATCTCACAAAATCCGGGGAGGAAAAATGAGCACATTTATCTTTCTTGGGACTGGAACATCCAACGGAGTACCTGTCATTGGATGCAACTGTGAAGTTTGTACCTCCCCTGATCCACGGGACAAACGACTCCGATGTAGTGGCTATTACATCACAGACGATGGAACGCGTATTCTTATTGACATTGGACCAGACTTTCGACAACAGGCTCTTTCTCATCATATTACCCACATTGATGCCATACTCATCACCCACTCTCACTATGATCATATTGGAGGACTTGATGAGGTGAGACAAATCAATTTTCTGATGAAAAGAGCGATTGATGTCTACGGAACAGAAGAAGCGATGAAGGATATTCAAAATCGTTTCGGCTATATTTTCAATCCCACCCAGATTGGTGGAGGTATCCCCCAGATATCCCTTCATAAGATTAGCCATATGCCCTTCTCTGTGGAAAAGACAACAATCACCCCCCTTCCTATTATGCATGGTATCCTTCCCATTGTTGGTTATCGAATAGAAAATCTTGCCTACATCACAGATGCCAGCTCTATTCCTCTTGAGACCATTACCCTTCTCCAAGACATTGATACACTTGTTATCAATGCTCTTCGCTATAAATCACATGCCACCCATTTTAACCTTGAACAAGCCCTTGACTTCATTGAAAAAATAAAACCACGCAGAGCCTACCTCATTCACATGACTGATGCCTTCCTCTATGAAAAGGTTTCAAAAGAACTTCCAGATGGTGTTTTTCTTGCTTATGATGGACTGAGTCTTCAATGGTAGTTCTACTTTCCCGTGCCCTTGATCTGACTGTTGACAAAACTTCCAAACCTCTGCCAAACCTGATCAGGATGCCCATCTTCTCGACTTTGATAGAGAAGATAATAACATGGAGAATCATTGCGAAGTACACATTTCTCAAGACTCATTTCTTCACTTCCATCAACATTGCATCGCATAAGATTACATCGAAGCACCAGATGCTTCATATCTCCCTCCCACCAAAGGTATTATATTTTCCCCAATATATGAAAATACATTCCAAATGGATTATGCCACATCCCATCAAGGACATTATAAAACACCCCCATCTTGAAACGTACTGTACTAAGATCATTATACACATAGATACCCATTCTATCAGAAAGGGCATAATTCGTGGACATAAGGAAGGTATTCTCAACCCCCACCCCATACGAGAGGAACTTTGCCCCTGCTGAGAAATAAAAATCTACATCCTGCCTCAACGGTTCTTCCACCCCATTGTACACTATGGGACGAGCAAAGATAGCCAGATTCTGCTCAAAATATCCTACCACAAGGTGCTCAGCAAGATGAACATAGGCCTCTTCAAAAAAAGGAAGATTGGTGAGATGATTATTAGGAAATCCTATTCCTACTTCAAAATCCAACTTCCCATACACTGAACGAATCAGCATACTATAGCGCTTTTGAAGAGTATTATCAACTATCGACTGATAGAGATTGATATCTGAAAAACCGACAGAAAACTCAAGCACAGTATTCCCTATACGACTATCCACTACCAGATCAAATCCCACTCGATTTTCGTGAGCAGGCTGATAAATGAGAAGATAAGGAGATATCATTCCTCCCAGAAAACTCTTGCCAAACGCCACTCCTGTTCCTCGCAGATCATAAGCACCATCATAAGAAAGAGAAAGATTCCCAAAAAACTGAAGTCCTCTGTATCCATATTCTTTCTTTGCTAATGTTCGCCAGTTCCCTACAAAATAATCAACCTCTAAAAAACCAAAAGGCTCCGTCCGTAAAAAGAAGGTATCCAGCGTGGGAATAACATTGGTCCCCGCTAAAGGAACATTTGTAAAAATTCCGTTGAGAGCCATATCCAGACGAAAACCATATTTTGCTCCCCCATCCAGAGAAAACAAGACCTTGTGTCTTGTGACCACTTTCCCATTGGTCCCCATTTCAGAATAGATATCCATCACAGGAAGACGTACCATCTGACCCCACAAAGTCACCACTACCATCAACCAAAAAACAAGAAAAGAATAACGCATCAACTACTTCCCTTTGAGTATAATTTTTGCTTTTCCAATACTCACATGCTTACTTTTCATATTATCACTACTACCATAGGCAAGGATGACATCTATGGGTTTAGCTATTGCCAGAGCCACATCATAAGTATCTTTCGTATTCAAGACACGGGCTATCACTAATCGGGTTTTACCATTATTTTCAAAAGCCTCAATGAGGCGGAAATTATCCACTCCCCCCAGTTCTGTATCCCGTCTATGACCCGTAAAACTCACGCCAAAATGATCTTCCACAACTCCACCATTGCCATTCGTCACATACCCTATCAAAAAATCTGCATCTTTCATCCGCGCAC
>JBKBIS010000204.1:0-2953 GCA_046294145.1 Brevinematales bacterium
CTCTCTACCCTCAGAGTAGAAGTTGTTTTTGGTGCCTCTAAAGACTCTGAAGAAACACTTTGTTTCTGCGGTTTTTCCACTGATGGAGAAGGTGAAGAAGACAACACCTTTTCTCCAGCCATTATAGCCGACTCAACACCTTCTATATCACCTTTAGAAAGTCTTCTTATTCTAAGATCTGTCACCAAATCCCGCATAAAGGTTTTTTCACGGATAAAAGTTTCGTCCTTCTCTGTCATCACTACAAGCCGAAAGTTTGGATGAAATTCCTTCTCAAGGATATCCAGTGAAGGTTCCATACGAATAATCTGAGCAAAATCTCCCACTAAAGCATAAATCTGAAACGCCGACACATCCTTCATCTCATAGTTTTCATTGAAAACATAAAAAAGTTCATACACCGGAAAATTCTGACTCAAAAACTCCAGAATAAGAGAACGTTCATAAGATGTGAGATAAGCAAGTGAGTCATTCCCCTGCCCAGACGACTGCAAAACTGAAAACGATGGTTGTGTTTTCCCACCCGACGATTGAAGATAGCTCACCATTTGATTATAGACATCCCTCGAAAGTTCGTCAGCATACACATCCCCACTCTGACGAGCATCCAGCATTCCCTCAATGATGTCCTTGGCCCGCAAGAAAAGAGAGATCAAATCCGGGGTAACGGCTATCTCAGACTTGCGCACCCTGTCTAAAAGATCCTCCATACGATGAGTAAACTCTTTAATCTCCGTAAAACCAATCGTACCTGCTCCACCCTTAATGGTATGAGCTGCTCGAAAAATTTCCGCTATAGCTGACTCATTCCTCCCATTTTTTTCCAACGCAAGAAGATTTGTTTCCATATTCTGGACAAGTTCAAGAGCCTCACTCATGAAATCAGAAACAAGTTCCTGGGATATACCTTCCATTTATCCTCTTCTCCCCGTATAGTATAGAACAAAAACAAAAATCTCTCAAGTTATTTCTTGCCTGCTATCATGGTTATTGCCTTCCCAATATCCTGTACTGGCAATACCACATCCACACCATTATGCTTTACCGCATTACCCGGCATCCCCCAAACTACCGATGTCTTCTGATCCTGAGCAATCACAATAGCACCTTGCTGACGAAGTTTTGGAGCCTCAATTGAACCATCCTTTCCCATTCCACTCAATATAACTACCAGCACTTTATGACCCAACACTTCCCGAATGGATCCCAGGAAAATATCCACAGATGGCTTAAAGAAAAACTCCTCATAGTTTTTATCATCTCGATGATACACAAGACGGTTGTTTTCCAGAAACAAACGAGCATGATACCCCCCCGGACAAATATAGATAACCCCATTTTCCAGGACCTCTCCTTCAACAAGTTCTCTAACAGAACGATGATAGGCAGCAGAGAGATTTCTGGCAAACTCGCCGGTAAAAAGAGCCGGCATATGTTGGGCAATCACCATCGGTACTGAGAGTTCCCCAAGATTATCTAAAATAGTCCTGATAGCATTCGGCCCTCCTGTGGAAGACCCCACAGCCACCACCTGTGGAACGAGCGGTTTTTCCTTCATCAATATCTGCAAACTCTCAAGCGATTCCCTCACCCTGACAGAAGTACTCTCCTCCCTCAAAGCAGGAGAAACAATTGCCTGTGTCTGATAATACAAACCCTCTATCTTTAAGATAAATTCTTTTTTCACTTCCTCAAGGTTCTGATAAATAGGAGAGTCTGGTTTGAGAATAATCTCCTTTGCCCCAAGCAAAAGCGCCTCCCATGTCGTAGGGCTTCCCTCCTCAACCACAGAACTAAACACAATCACGTGTGGCCTATCTTTTGGTTCTACCTTTTCTTTCAGATAACGAAGAACCTCAAGCCCATTCATTTCTGGCATCTCAATATCAAGAATAACCACATCAGGCTTATAGAGAAAAATCTTTTGAAGTCCGATCTTCCCATTCGGAGCACTTCCCACAACATCGATATCCGGTATTTCCGAAAGAATTTGAGTTACATACTTTCGGATCAAAACGGAATCATCAACAATTAACACTTTGATTTTACGAACGGACATAAACAATCCCCTGCGAAAAACTTTGCGGACGAAAGAGATTGGTAATACCAATAAGACTTTCCGAATGCCCTATAAACAAAAATCCCCCCTCCATCATGGCTCTATGAATGTTTTCCAGTACTTTTAATTGTACAGCAAGATCAAAATAAATCAACACATTTCGACAAAAAACCACAGGAACATTGCGCAGTCCATTGTCATAAATAAGATTATGGTAATCAAAACGCACATGCTTGGCAAGGGCAGGTAGAATTTGATATCCTGTCGGCTTTTTCACAAAGTACTTTTCTACTATTTCAGGAGAAACCCTGGCAAGGGCTTTTTCTGGAAAATTTCCTTCCTTGGCAGTGAATAAACTTTGCAAACTGATATCAGATCCTATAACAAAATAGTCCCAATCAAAAAGACGATTCTGACTCATATATCGATCAACAGTGATAGCCAGTGAATACGGTTCCTCCCCAGTTGAACATCCTGCGCTCCAGAGAACAATCTTTTTGTCCGGAATTCTCTCCTTCAGAAGAGGAAAAATTTCCATCTCAAGCATCTCAAAATGCCGTGGATAACGAAAAAAACTCGTAAAATTGGTGGTTACAAAGTCTAAAAAGTCACGAAACTCTTGACTATTCTTCTGAAGTTCACTGACATACTCTTCAGCCGAACAGTTCTTCTCCTTGATCCTCATCCTCAGGCGACTCTCCAGTACTGTCAGATTTGAGTCCTGAAAGACTATCCCACTTGCCTGGTAGACCATTTCAGCCAGTTTCTGAAGAAGACTTACTGAAAATTCCATCACCCCTCCAGAACAAGTGCCCTATATGCCTCAATCTTTTCAGGAAGTTCATATTCCAGAAGATCCCCAAGGTACACCACATCATACTTCTCAAAAGCCGA
>JBKBIS010000204.1:2963-3320 GCA_046294145.1 Brevinematales bacterium
TCATCTTCACGAGTAGAAAAATTGCCTGCATTCTGCCGAAGATACAGCACTGCGGATTCTAACACAGAAATCACTTGATGGATCTTATCAAAAGCGAGTTTATCCTGTCCCAGTTGAAAACTTTCAGCAATCTGGGGAAGAATTTCCAGAAGACTATTTAACGCCTTGCTCAGATCTTCTTTTTCGATCCGTACAGGCACCACCACTTTTGAAGCCAGAAGTTCAAAATAGCGGGAAAGACTCTGCATAACCTGAACCAGATGAGCAATATCCTGTTCATTTTTTTCTTCACTCTGAAAATATTGTAAAAGATCCAACAAAGTATGACGAATAAGAGAATTCTCCACCATCTCCACC
>JBKBIS010000205.1:0-3314 GCA_046294145.1 Brevinematales bacterium
GGTAGCATCACAGATCTTGAGAGAACAGTTGGGCCTCTCTCGAAAAGCCCGGAGATTCTTTTCTTCCTTATCCAGAAGAACAACGGGCACTCCCTGAGCAATCAGATTCTCTGCTAGATGCGTTCCAAATCTTCCCAGTCCAATTACAAGAAAATCCCTTTTGCTTTCTGTTTCTCTCATACCCCATCCCTTTTCAAGACAAATAATTATGACACAAAGAGAGGGGAAAGTCAAATTTTAGGCTTTCCAAGGGAAACAACTGGTCAAAATCCATCAGATAAAGAGAAAAATACCCCTACAAACATTGCACGAAAGCAATCAAAAAACCAAAAAAACAACTTCACAAAGATTTTCCTTGAAAAACACTTATACCGAAGGTATAATTTTCTCAGAGATGAGGAGGACGATATGAAAAAATACCTTGTTTTCTTTGGCTTTCTGGTAGGTATTCTCCACGGAGCAAGTCTCACTATTCTCGTGCAAGAAAAAGCAAAACCCGTGGCAGATGCCGTGGTGATGATAAAAGAAAAAGGAATTCAAAAAACCACAGATGAGTCTGGCAAGGTCACTTTTTCTATTGAAGAGGGAACTTATACCCTTATCATAGCCAAACCGGGCTACGAAAAACACACCTCTGTGATTCATCTCCCCTCTATAGGAATAACCCACACCATCTCTCTCACACGCATCCATCTCGCCGGGGGCGAAATTACAGTTGAAGGGAAAAGAGAACAGGGCAAAGTCCCCACCGCCAGAGTTATCTCTCAAGAAGAAGTAAACAGTGTTTCACAGAGTTTCTACAATGATGCCACAAAAGTTCTCCAAACCATGCCGGGTGTAGGAAGTAGCGGGTCTATGTTTGACGCAGCCATGTATATACAGGGAGGAGACAAATTTGAACAAATGAACTACCTCGATGGACTTTTCATCCTCCGGTCTCAGCGATGGAATGGGCGCATCAGTATGTTCAATCCAAACTGGGTGGAAACCATCAATTTGTATACTGCAGGCTACCCGGCCTCTTATGCCCAGGGACTTTCTGGACAGATAGTCGTGAAAGTCAAGGAAGGCAACAAAGAAAAACTCCACGGCTTGTGGGATATGTCGAGTGCCACCATGGAAGTAGAACTGGACGGTCCTCTCACCAGCAATCAAACCTTTTACTTCAATATCAGACGAACCTTTTATGACCTCACAGCCCCCCTTTTTATGCCTGACAGAGCTGGGCAGCAATTTCCCTATACCACCGACGGTATTTTCAAATGGGTATGGCGTCCCACTTCTCAGGACAAACTGAGTCTTCTTTTCTACGCCGGGGATGAAGGAATGAAATGGAAACTCACCGGTGATATACAGAATGGAGAACCTATCGCTGGAGAATTCTCCTACGGTATTTTTCAGGCCATAAGTTCACTGATATATAACCATAGCCTCAACGAAAAAGATGCTTTTGATCTTCTTTTAGGTACAGTGTACGTGCAGAACAAAGGAAAACTATATGCTGCACCAATCTCTGAACAATCATGGAGCGAGCAAACTCTCTATCTTCAGGGTTCAGCCAACCTTTATATCAATTCTCTTTCTCAACACAAAATACAGATAGGTAGTCTGGGGCTTTATCCCTGGATACCTGAATCGACCTATGATGCTTATTTCTGGCGACTTGATGCCTTTGGAAACTGGACCAATTATGCCACCTACCACACAAAAGCCACCAATATCCGATATCCCTATGCTCACGTGTATATTCAGGATAACTGGGAATTTCTCCCCTCGTGGATTCTGGAAATAGGGGGAAGAGGAGAGTATTTTGATAGAACGGAAGAAACCATTTTCTCTCCCGTTGGAGGGCTAAAATGGGAAACTACAGAAAATTTTTCTCTTTATACACGAGGTGGATATTATGGAATGTTTCCATGGTTGGGGACATATCTCGACGAAGAATATGGGAATCCAGACCTTACTTCCCAGAAAGCCAAACACCTGATGGGGGGTATAGAATATGCTTCCTCTGCGTGGGTGATGAGACTTGAAGGATTCGGCAAATGGTATCAAAACCTTATCGCCGAAGATACAGAAAAAAAATTCAACAACGACAAAGAACGCATTGCCTATGGAGGGTCTCTCTTTTTCCAGAAGAAAAAAGAAAAAAACAACTGGTGGAGCGGATGGATCACTTACACCTATGTTCATGCCCAGGAAAAAGTCACCAATATGGGAGTCCCAGATCCCTACAACCCTTCTCCTATCCCGCTTGACGAATGGTATACCCCATCCTTTCTCAGGGAACACACCCTCTCTCTCTCACTGGAACTCATCAACCGCTACAAGTCGGGCAACAAATGGATAGACTGGCTCTACAACTGGAAATTCGGACTGGAATTCCAGTTAATGAGCGGACATCCTTATACACCTGTAACGAATTTCATTGTCCAGGACATACCCGGTGTAGGCACACAATATTACCTTTTCCCCGGCAAGTATAACAGTGAATGGACACCCCTCTACCATCGGCTTGACCTCAAGATCACCTTTCCTGCTACTCCTTTTGATTTTCTCAAGGCTTTTGGACTCAAATTTGAGTCCTCATCGTATATTGCCTTTATCAATATTTACAACCATGAAAATATCGTCGATTATCAGTATGCGGTGATTGACAATACACTCAAGCGAATCTCCATCAAGGATTTTTCTTTTACGATCCTGGGTGGCATACGAATAGAATTTTAGGAGGATGATTATGAAACAATGGATCTGGATACTTTTTGCCGTAGCAAGTACACCCTTCGCTCAGGAAACAAATATCCCTGCCATCAACCAGGCCGCCATTTCAAAAACCGTGGCCAAAGTGAGCTTCATGGACACACTTCTTGAGTTTCATCGAATGGGCGGAGTATTTATGTACCCTCTCTACATCCTATCAATTCTCGGGCTTGCCTATGTGTTAGAACGATTTGTCTTCTACACCTTCAAACAAAAACTCTATGAGGAGGAGCTGTTACCTCTCTGCAAATCGGACGCCTCCCTCTCTGAGATCCAGCAAAAGGTAAAAAAAGGAAAATCTCGAACCGCATTCGTATTAAAAGAGATCTTTAGGCTCTCTTCAAAACGAAAACGGCTTGAAGACCTTGATAAGGTCTTAGAAATGGAGCTTAATGCTCATATCGGAGAACTTCAAAGAGGATTTACCATGATGTCAGCCATCATTAATCTTGCCCCATTGGTGGGATTTTTAGGAACCGTCTCGGGGATGATTGGAGCTTTCCGTTCTATAGCCCTTGCTGATCAGGTATCAATAACCCTTGTAGCCAGAG
>JBKBIS010000206.1:0-3314 GCA_046294145.1 Brevinematales bacterium
TCATTTCCACAAGCGCCAATCCAAACGCCTCCCCCACTGAGGGAAAAACAAAAATATCCCCATACTGAGCTGCCTCCTCTGGTCTCATCCACCCCAGATCCTTCTCCTTGGGAACAGAAACAGGAACCGAGCAACCACTCTTGCTTCCAATATATCGAACCTCAAATCCAAGCTTTTCTAAAAACAAAGGATTTTTATATCCCTCATACCTTCCAAAATAAAGAACATAGTCATCTTTTGCCCTGATCCTCTCAAAAGATGAGGCAATACCATTATAGAGAATCTCACATGGCAATCTTTTCCCCAACAAAGGATAACAAACATCCCCTTCAAACCTTTTTTTCACATACTCACTAATAGCAAGCAGGCCACTTAAGGTACGATAACATCCAATATCCCAAGGCACAAAAAAAACGTTTTTCCGAAGAACCTTCTCCTTCGATTGAACATGCCAGAAAAGCCTGGCACCCTTTCTCTTTAATGGGAAAGCAAGTTGTTGAAGAACCTCCCGCGAATCAAAAATAACAATATCCCCTCTTTCAATTTTTGACACATCAAAAAAACGAGCATTCTCCCACGGCAACATACTCTGCGAACGTTCATAGGTACCCCACCCCTCATGCACCACATGATGTAATAGAGGATGATTTATATCTGACCATAAATCCCGCGCATAAGATGAATAATGCAACCATACTTCAAGATAAGGTTCACTCAAAAGAACCCTCCAGATAATCGTTCCTCCCCCTTTTGCTTGCTCTGTTCCCCCAAAGACAAAATGAATTCTCTCCATCTTATCTTCCTTTTTGAAGAAGAATATCCCTTACTTCCCTCATAATCATGAGCTTATTTTCTGCCACTTGATCAAGTGAAAAAAGCTTCTCTACTCGTGAAATAAGAATTTCTCTCTCCCCTTGTTTTGTATATTCTCCCTGACAAAAACGCAAAAGAACATCTGCTAATTTTTTTGCATCTGACTCTGGAAACACCATTCGGTCATCCCCTATCACAAAAGGGATCTCACCCGAATCTGAACCAATCACCGGCGTTCCACAGGCATGAGCCTCAACAATAACCCGCCCAAATTGCTCTATCCACCAGGATGTACTTTTTGAAGGCAAAACCAGCACATCAATAGCATTATAAAAAAAGACTAACTTCTCCATAGGACGTGGTTGTAAAAAAAACACATCACCCTTCAGGTTATACTTCTGCAGAAGTGTCTCCAGAACAGCCTCATATCCCTCCTCCATCCTTCCAAGCACATAGAACTTCGCTAATTTTCCCTCTTGCTTAAGAAGCGCTAAAGCCTCAAGAACCGTATCCAATCCCTTCTCCGGCGTTACTCTTCCCACATAGCCTATTTTAAGATCTTCACCCTGTATCTCAGGAAATATCTCCTGGGCTTCCTTTAAAGAAACCGGATGAAAAATCTCCCTGTTTACAAAATAGGATGTCTTGAATTGCTTCCCCTGAAAACCCTTTCGCCTGTACAAATCAAACCCAGCAGTAGGAACTGAGGCAAGCCCCTGAGTATGGCAAAGAACATATCGTTCTATCCAGCGGTAGAAAAATGGATGATTTCCCTCAAGATTTTCATCACTTTCAATCACAATAGCAGAACGTGGAGAAAATAGCCTCACCACCCATACCCACTGCCAGGCAGCTATGGAGTATGGTTCTTCCTTGAGATATACCACATCAGGCTTCATCCTGGTTACAATGGCTATCATGCGAAAAATATTGACAAAGAAAAAACTCCGGATATGATTGCGAAACATGACAAAAAGTGGATACACTTCAAGAGAACTATCTTCCAACTGAAACT
The DNA here is from genome assembly GCA_046294145.1 of Brevinematales bacterium. Taxonomy (GTDB): domain Bacteria; phylum Spirochaetota; class Brevinematia; order Brevinematales; family Thermospiraceae; genus Thermospira. Next base: position 1,829 of record JBKBIS010000206.1, read on the forward strand.
TGAAATACTGATCCCGCGAACTCTCTGTCCAGCGATGAGCTGTGACTAAAGATACCTCATGCCCCTTCTCTGCCATTTTCCAGAGAAGTTTCCTGTACTCCTTTTCTACTGCTGCATGCCAGATAAAAAGAATTCTCATACGTTTTTCTCCTCTCTTCTCTTCACAAAAAGCCAGAACAAAAACACCGCCACTACTCCAGCACATCCCGCCACAATGGTTCGCCACACTCGAGTATATTGCGCCTGTACAAAAATGCGCGTATCCTTCCAGGAAAACATCATTCTTACCGAAAAGGTATTATCCGAAGAAGACTGCTTCCATATATCCGGTTTCCATGGAAGAAAAAATTTTCCCCATCCTGTAAATATCTCAATTCCCTCAATAACAAGAAGATCCTCTACAGGTTTATTCACCCACTCAATAGGGTAACTAAATTCAAAAAGCCAATCGTAGACAGTATGTCCCTCCGGATTCCGTGGAATCCAAACACACCAATCCTCCAGAAGAAGCCTGTGGTAGCGAACTGGATCAAAACCCTTTTTCCCTTTTTGTTTTTGATATTTTCTGGTAAGAAAAGACAAAGATATATGAGTTTCCGCCCCTCTCCAGAGTCCCTCATCCTCCAACAAAGAATTCAAGACATCTACCAGCCTTTCTTTTGTTTCAAAATATCTCGTGTCTCTTCTCTCCAATTCCTCTAACAATATCGGAGTATATCTAAAAAGATCTACTCTCTCCCATACCAGTTTCGCCTCTTTTCCCTTTTTATCAAAATACCTTTTTGAAACCAGAAACGCCTCTGTCCCATACTTTTTGTGAAAGAAAAAAGAGGCTCCATCATTTTCCAAAAGAAATGGTAATGATTCATACCCACAAAAACCTCTGCCTGTATTATAATAGGCCCTGCCACTCTGAGGAGAAAGAAGAAATCGTGCTTTTATCCGTATTCCCTCCAGTTCAACAAAAAATGGTTGAAAAATAAACGCCACAACAACTATACTTATACCCAGAATACCACTCAAAAAAGATCCGCCTACCCGTATCCATTTATCCGATAAATCCTCTCCTCCAACCATAGTTATTCTCTCTTCTATTCCTACCAGAAACGCGAAAAAAAGAGACAGATGATTCCATACATAGACACGAAGAAGATTCTGATTCAAAAAAAGAAGCCCTAGCTGAACCCCAAGACCCAATACCAGAGCCATAAGCCATGGACGACTATCCCCAGACAATCTCTTCCAAAAGCGAAAGATAATAAACACAAGGGTTGCTATAAAACCAGCGAGAAAAAACATCCCCATAATCCCCGTTCCCGAAAGAAGCTCAAAAAAAACAGAGATTCCTTCAAACGGTTTTACATCCTGATTATTCTGAGGAACAATATTTCCTCTAAAAAGAGCTATATCAGGTGCCACTCCTCCTAAACTCACAGAAACAAAAGGATGACGAAAAAATACCTCCAAGGTATTCTGAATACTCTCC
>JBKBIS010000207.1:0-3300 GCA_046294145.1 Brevinematales bacterium
GGAGATAATTGCAAGACCTCCAATTCCCGCATAAAGGAAAAGAGCCCCACTTGTTATACTTCCATCCCAACGATAGGTATAGTCTGCTGTCAGGAGAAAAGATGCATTTCTTCCAAAATTCCAACCAATAACTCCATTGATTACATGGGTATTATTGGCAAAATAGCCGATACTGATGCCCGTTGGAGCCCCCAGAAAGACGCCTAATGCCACATGCTTAAGACTGACATTGGCTCCGTAAAAAGAACTTGTAAAAAGGAAAATGAGAAGAAAAATTTTTTGTTTCATGTATCCTCCATCTCAAAAAGAGAATAATGTATTATATCGAGAGAATATTTTTTTTTCAACAAAGAGTGGAAAAAAGGACAAAATGGCAACAAAAAGTCCTGGGATGAAGCTTTCATCCCAGGGTGGCGTGTACTTAATGGTCCCGCAAATAGCTATACAGGTGAGCCATGTCAGAATCCTGACGGAGCATCATCATGATGTTCTTTTCAATCTGCCGGATACGTTCTTTGGTGAGGTTAAGTTTTTCGCCTACCTCAGAGAGAGAATGAGGCTCTTCTCCGTTGAGACCGAAGCGATACTCGAGAATCTTTCTCTCTCGTTCCGGGAACTTGCTGAGAATACGGTTGATGTTTTCGCGAAGCGAATCCTGAATAACAGTCTCTTCGGGTACGACGGTGTTTAGATCAAAATAGGATTTTTCTACGATCTCATCTAGACTCATATCAGAGTCTTCAGGAAGCATCTGCTCGAGTCCTGTGCCACTTTGAGACATATCCAGAAGTTTAAGAATTTCATTTTTTTCTATTTGCATAGCTTCCGAAATAGAATCAATCGATGGTTCTTTGCCATTTTGCTGAGTATATTCGTTGATATACTTCCATACTTGCATCAGCTGGTTATTGCGGTTCATAGGGAGACGGACCATTCTCCCTTTTTCAGAGATAGCCTTCAGAATCGATTGACGGATCCACCATACAGCATAGGAGATAAAATGAAACCCTCGTTTATAGTCGAATCGATTAGCTGCTTCAATGAGACCAAGATTACCCTCACTTATGAGATCAGTCATGGAGAGTCCTAAACCCTGATATTTTTTTGCTACTGAAACCACAAATCGTAGATTGGCCAGCACTAGCCTGTCTCTTGCTTCTTTATCTCCTTTTAAGATACGTTCTCCTAATTCTTTTTCCTCTTCGCGAGAGAGGAGGGGAATTTTTTCTATTTCCTTGAGATACAGAGAAAGTGTATCGGAATGAGATACCAATTCAGAAAGGGTCTTGAGAGAAGGAAGCGATTTTTGTTCTCTTTTTGAGGTGGTGTTTTTTACCTCATATTCCTCGGCTTTGAGAATGGTGATATTTTTTGCCATAGTTTTCCTCCCTTTAATTTTTTATTTGCAAAAAGTGTGCCAAAAAACGTTTATTTGTATTTCTTTTTAATATAAAGAAATACAAATAACATAAAAGAAAATTTTCTCGTTTTTTTAAAAAAAGAAAAACCTTTTGTCCATAGAAAGAAAAAACGTATCAAAATGATACATCACGTTCTGTGAGAAGGGGAAAAGTGTGGCTTTTTGGATGAAGAGATTTCCCTTTGAGCTTGTTGTGGGTGAAAATACCAACGGGCGGCCCTGTGAAGGTGCCGCCCGTTAGCGGAGGTGCGATATATTTTTCTTATTGACTATTGGTGCGTAAATATATTACGCTATTTTTTGAAAAAAGTCAAGCAATTTTGGGCTTTTTGCATAATTTTTTTTTAAAGGGAATGGTGGAAATGGTATCATCAGTTTATAGGTACCGGTAGAATGTTGTATGAAGATGGTATGAAAACTTCTTTTTAAACTTTTTTTCAAAAACTTGTGTTTTTTTTTGATTGGTCTTACAATAACATCTGAAATTTTTATTCGGAGGTATACCATGGGAAAGAAAATGGTAACCATGGATGGGAATAACGCAGCAGCGTATGTAGCCTATGCTTTTACCGAAGTAGCGGCTATTTATCCCATCACTCCGTCATCGAACATGGCGGAGCATTGTGATGAATGGGCTGCGCAGGGCAAGAAGAATATCTTCGGCCAGGTAGTCAAGGTGGTAGAAATGCAGTCTGAGGCTGGCGCCGCTGGAGCTGTGCATGGCTCGTTACAGGCGGGGGCTTTGACAACCACCTTTACGGCTTCACAGGGTCTTCTTCTCATGATTCCCAATATGTACAAGATCGCCGGGGAACTCTTGCCAGGTGTGTTTCATGTGAGTGCCCGTACTGTGGCCAGTCATGCTCTTTCCATTTTTGGCGATCATTCGGATGTGATGGCTACTCGTCAGACAGGTTTTGCGATTTTGGCTACTTCTTCTGTTCAGGAAATTCTGGATCTGGCTCCTGTAGCCCATCTGGCTGCTCTTAAAAGTCGTGTTCCTTTTTTGCATTTCTTTGATGGTTTTCGTACTTCTCATGAAATTCAAAAGGTTGAGGCATTGGATTATGAGGATTATGCTTCTTTGCTCGATCGTCAGGCTCTGGAAGCTTTCAGAAAAAATGCCTTGAATCCTGATAATCCTGTGACTCGTGGTACAGCTCAGAATCCTGATGTGTTCTTCCAGGCTCGTGAGGCGTGCAATAGGTTTTATGATGCTGTACCTGATATTGTGAATGATTACATGCAGAAGATGAGCAAATTAACAGGCAGAAGTTATAAACCGTTTATCTATTATGGAGATCCGAATGCTGAGAATATTATTGTGGCTATGGGTTCTGTCTGTGATCTCATTGAAAGTACGATTGATTATCTTGCTAAGAAGGGTGAGAAGGTGGGGCTTATCAAGGTACATCTCTATCGTCCTTTCTCAGCAAAGTATTTCTTTGATGTTCTTCCAAAGAGTGTGAAACGAATTGCTGTGCTTGATCGGACAAAAGAGCCCGGGGCTGCTGGAGAGCCATTGTATCTTGATATCAAGAATATTTTCTATAACAAGTCTGGGGCACCTCTGATTGTAGGTGGTCGTTATGGACTCAGTTCCAAGGATACGACGCCGGAACATATCATAGCTGTATACAAAAATCTCAAGCTCCCAGAACCAAAGGATCGTTTCACTGTAGGTATTGTTGATGATGTTACCTTCCTTTCTCTTCCTGTAGATAATGAGGTGGTAAATGTGACACCTGAAGGTACCTTTGAGGCAAAATTCTTTGGTCTTGGTTCTGACGGTACCGTAGGAGCTAACAAGAATTCCATTAAGATTATTGGTGATAATACTGATTATTACGCTCAAGCGTATTTTGCCTATGATTCCAAGA
>JBKBIS010000208.1:0-3265 GCA_046294145.1 Brevinematales bacterium
TACATGAACACGGGCTACAAGCCCCAAAAGAAAAGAAATTCCCGATCCCAAAACAGCTAAAAGAAGTATAAAACGATGTGTGAGAAATCGCATACTCCCTCCACTTTTATTATTTCACAGAAAGAAAAAAAAGTCAAGATTTAGAAAGTTCTGGACAAAAATGACTCCTCCCAAGCACACAGTTTTCCAAAAATTTGCCTTTTTGTTTTTCTATCATTACAATACCTTATCAACTCAAGGGAGAATAAGATGAAATGTTTTTCTTCTCTTTTATTTCTGGTTGTTTTCTCTTTTGTTTTCGGACAGTCTATCAGTTGGGTAGTTGCCTCAGATTTTCACTACTACAGCGCGGAGTTAGGAACCAATGGCAAAGCCTTTGAGACTTATCTGGCCAACGATAGGAAACTTCTCAGAGAAAGCCAACAACTCCTCGACGCCTGGATAGCGGATGTAATGAAATTAGACATTCAGTTTGTTATTGTTCCTGGTGATCTCACCAAAGATGGAGAGATGATAAACCATCTTGCTGTGAGAAATGCCCTCAGAAAACTAAAAGACACTCATCCCAATCATCCTAAAATCTTCGTTATCCCTGGAAACCATGATCTCAATAATCCTGAAGCCTATCGTTATAGTGAAGACCGAACAGAGCCTGTCGATTTTCTCTCTTCTGAAGATTTTGCTTCTTTCTATGAAGAGTTTGGATATAAAAATGCCTTCAGCCAGGATCCGTCTTCGCTTTCCTATGCGGCTATCATCACATCCAATCTCTGGCTCGTAGCCCTTGATTCTACGATTAACGAATCAAACCGCATGCTCAAACATCCAGTAACCGAGGGAAGACTCAAACCTCAAACACTTTCCTGGCTTCAAATGATAGCCGAAAAAGCCCAAAAAGAAGGAGCTCTTCTCCTTCTCATGATGCATCACGGCCTTTTCGAACATTGGCCAGGTCAAAGAAAACTCCATCCTGAATACCTGCTTAATAACAGACGTGAGTTAGCCTCTTGATATCCCGATATGGCATACGCATCGTTTTCACTGGTCATTATCACTCGCAGGATATCACGGCAAGTGCATTGAACAAACACACCATCTATGATATTGCAACAGGCTCTCTTGTCTCCTATCCCTCCCCCTATCGTCTCTGCCGCCTTGAGGGAGAATGGCTTAGCATTCAGACCAGAACCATCTCCATTTCTCCTGATTTTGAGGCCTACAGCCGGCAATACCTTATACAGGGTCTCACCGGCCAGGCACTAAACACCATAAGAAAATATGGAGTGCCCGACCCTGAAGGTGTAAAAATAGCCGAAGATGTAGCAAAAGGGTTTGCTATCCACTATGCAGGTGATGAACCCGGAGTCACATTTTTTCCGAACAGTCGGAATATGGGATTCAAGGCCAAATTCATTCTCTGGTATCAGGGCTATGTGATTAAAGGGCTTCAAACCGACCTTCTTCCACCCGATAGAGAACTCAAAATCAATCTCACAACAGGAGCGTGGAGCAATCTCTGATGGTGAGACGATCTATCAGCACACCCTCTCGGCAAAGCATGGTCAATATTGATGCCATTGTGAGAGAAGTCGTCACAGAGTCTGGTGTAAAAGAGGGTCTCGTAGCTATTTTTGTCCCACATACCACCGCAGCCATCACTATCAACGAAAATGCTGATCCTGATGTCCAGAGGGATATTCTTTCCCACCTATCAAAAATCATACCACAAAACGATCGTTTTCACCATCTCGAAGGAAATTCCGATGCACACATCAAAAGCGTTCTCACAGGCCCATCGGTTACTCTTCTCATCGAAAACGGAAAACCACAACTTGGAACATGGCAGAGCGTCTTCTTCTGTGAGTTTGATGGTCCACGAAAACGAGAGATATGGTTTCAAATCATTGGCGGACTAAGTACGAAGACGTCGGTAGAACCAGAGAGAAACAGGGGCTAATATAATTGTACCCAAAAATCCCCCTATGAGAGGCGGTAGATCTCCATTGCCTGCAAAGCTTGCCCCCATAGCAAAGACAACATATAAAAGCCCAAAACTCACAAAACACATTACCAGGTTCTCAATAAGCGAAATCTTTTTCCGGGCAATATCGATAAGCCCAAATAACAAAAGAATCAGAAAGAAAGCATTGAGAACATAAGAAATATTAGAATAATAAACTGCCTCAAGATCCGCATAAAACTGACCAGACTTTTTGCGAAGTCGAATGAGAGCCTGAAGTTGCGAGGGTCTCAAAGCATTCATATCATACCAGATACGTTCAAGGTAATACGGCTCAATAGAAAGAATATTGGTGGAAAAACTTGAAAATCTCTCTGAATGCACGGTAAACGTCTCAGGATCAATGGCCCAAAAAAGTCCATCATAAAGAACCCATCTATCCCTATCCCACACCATCGCTTTGGCATCAATACGCATGGTAAAATTCACCTGACGCAAAACCTCAAGAGAACGTTGCTGCTCTATCATGTGGAGATTGCTGAGAAGGTACTCATTAGAAAGCGCCAGAGAATTCTCCTGAAAAGGTATCTTCTTTGGAGAGAGAGAGAGAATCACCACATTCTCAAGCTTTTTTGCAAGAGCATAGTACCTTTCCCCCATATAGAGTGTGTGATGAGGCCCATACACCACCACATTCTGATTGTCCTTGAAGCTATCAATATTTTCCAAAGACACCTTTTCAAAAACCAATTTTTTGTAAGCAAAATAACGCTGATAGAGAGGAAAAACAACCTCCTCTTGTAAAAAAAACACAATTATTATAACAACAGACGCTACCACCAACAAAGGATAGAACATCACTCGCCTGAGACTTATTCCCGTGGAAACCATCGCCCGAAGTTCATGATGATTGGCTAGTCTGGTGAAAACCACCACCACCCCAAGACTGAGAGCAAGAGGCAGAAAAATCATCCCCCAATAGACGCCCTCATGGAGATTCATCACGAAAATATCCCAGCCTTTCGTACCTTCTGGGAACCACTTCAAAAACTGAAAAACCTGAATTAATTCGTACAATACGACAATAAAAAGAAGCGAACAGACACTCACTAAAACATACTGACGCAGAATATACCTATCAAAGATAGAGGGACGATAGTATTTCCAGATAACCCGAAGCCTTTCTAAAAGAGGCTTAAAATAGTTTTTTTCCCATTGCTTCAATATCTTTACTCCCTGAGTTTTTTTCCCATCACCCAAAGTCCAATAAGAAGATAAACCACATTGGGCATCCACACCAGCCAG
>JBKBIS010000209.1:0-3248 GCA_046294145.1 Brevinematales bacterium
GGACCATTTCAGCACAAAAAGAGATTGTGCTTGCATGGGATGAAAAAAGGGCTTCACATACAGCCGCTTGAAAAACTCCTGTCTCAGAGAAGTGGTAATACCTGCCACCACTCCTATACCAAATCCCGGCGGGAAAATATCACTCTCTGAGGTGGTAGTCACCACATCTCCAACCTCCACAAGAGCTTCTGTCGGGACATAAGACATAGCACAATACTGATGCCACCCACCCTGACCACTCACAACCCCCAAAGCTCCATTAGGAAGCATCCCTCCCATAGAAAAGTTTTCCGAATAAACAAGTTCAACAACAGAAGTAAAAATATTCACTTCAATCACCTTGCCGATCACAAAAAAACCATGATCTTTCGTATATCCAATCACCGCATGATTGCGTCGCACCCCATCTCGCATCCCTCGATCAATCAAAATCCGGGAGGATGTAATATCAAGGTTTTTATTCACAATATGTGTATAGAGCGCCTCATATTGAATGCGCTTTCTGATATCCACAATCTGCCGAAGTTCCTCATTTTCTTTCTCAAGCTGGGAAAAAAGCAAAAGCTTTGTCTGAAGTTCTTGAAGTTGATTTTCTGCTTCTGTCAGAGCCTTTTGAGTCTCTCCAATGGTCACCACTCTTTGAGTTGTCTCCCCCACCAGGCGAATACCATTTGACCATACCCACTGAAAGGGATAAAGCAAAAAAAGAAAAACCGAACGAACCGTAATCTGAGGCAATTTCACATCCCAGACCATCAAGGCTGTCGAAATACCACAGAGAAGAACCATAGTCAAAAGAGTCCGTCGACGAGTAAACGTCAAAACTGGCATGAAAAGCCCTCACCTACAGATTAAACTGGGTCTCATATTTCTTGATATTTTCAAGAAACTTTCCTGCCCCAAGCACATCACACACCAATGGATCATCAGCAAGAAAAACAGGTACTCCCGTATTCTTGGCAATAAACTTTGGTAAACCTCGAAGAAGTGATCCTCCTCCTGCCATGACGATCCCACGCTCAAGAATATCCGAAGCCAGTTCTGGAGGCGTCTGATCAAGCGTTTGACGAACAGCCTCCAATATCTTGTTCACCATATCCTGAAGAGCTTCACGAACCTCTACACTATCAATCTTGAGAATACGTGGAAGCCCGCTCACCGCATCACGTCCCTTGATCTCCATCGATTCCACATTCTTGAGGGGATAAGCACTCCCAATCTTGATTTTGATATCTTCTGCAGTTTTTTCTCCCACGATGAGATTGTGATATTTTTTGAGATGATTCATGATAGCTTCATCAAATTTGTCTCCGCCCACACGAATAGAATTACTCACCACGATACCACCCAGCGAGAGAACAGCAATCTCCGTCGTACCACCACCAATATCAATCACCATATGACCGGCTGGTTCCTCGATAGGAATATTGGCTCCAAGAGCCGCTGCTCGTGGAGCTTCCACCAGGTGAACTTTTGCTGCACCAGCCTGAAGAGCCGACTCTCTCACCGCACGCCGCTCCACCTCTGTCACACCAGAAGGAACACTGATAACCACTCGAGGATGGACAAGCTTTCTTGTTACCTGCGCTTTGTTGATAAAGTACTTAAGCATCTTTCCTACAACATCAAAGTCAGCAATAACCCCCTCTCTCATAGGACGAATAACAATAATATCCCCCGGCGTCTTTCCCAGCATATTTTTAGCTTCATTTCCTACCGCACGAACCTGACCGGTACCTGTTTGCACAGCCACAACAGATGGTTCATTGATAACTACCCCCTTCCCTTTCACATATATCAGGGTATTCGCTGTTCCAAGATCAATAGCTATATCATTCACAAAGGCATCTGCCACAACTTTGAAGATATTCATGGCCATACTTCCTCCATGTTTTGCTTCCTTTTTGATAGGTTATTGTAAGGAAAAGAGAAAAAATATGCAATTATTTGGAGCTATTTGTCCCTCGAAATACAAACCAGATCACTATCAAACCCACCACTACATAACCCACTATCACACACACAGCACCAATCATCCCATATATTTTCGGAAGTTTGCTTTCCTTCTGTTCTATGAGTTCCTCACATTCCTCGATAACCTTTTGAGGAAGAAGGACATAGGCCAGAGCTATACCCAAAGGAATAAGCAAAAGATCATCAAGATGCCCAAGTATGGGAATAAAATCGGGAATGAGGTCAATAGGGCTCAAAGCCATAGCCAGAGTGAGCACTATCACCATTTTCGCATACCAGCTACATTCAGGATGCCGAAGAGCCATCGACAAAACCTGTATCTTTCTCAAAACAGACAACTTCATAGCAATTTCCTTGCAAAAAAATCTATTTTTTCTCTATAATTTTGCATGGAGGTTTCTATGCCACATGTAATTATCAAACTTTATCCCGGCCGAACAGAAGAACAAAAACATACTATGGCCGTTGCCGTAAGCCAGGCTATCATCCAGTCCATCGGAGCAGATCCCAAAACCATTTCCGTTGCCATCGAAGAAGTTTCACCCTCTGAATGGAAGGAGAAGGTCTATGATCCTGAGATAGCCCCCCATTTAGACGATCTCTGGATCAAACCAGGCTACACCATGTAGAAATCATACCTCATTGGGCACATCAATAAAAACATGCGGAAGCCCCCATTTGGCTTCGATATATTCTGCCAGAGCCTGTACCCCAAAGGTTTCCGTATAATAGTGCCCGGCATTTACAAAGGTAATACCCATCTCAAGAGCTTCATGAAGAGTTTGTTCTCTGGTTTCCCCACAGAGAAAGGTATCAATCTCCCCTTCAAAATTCTTCAAAAAAGAGGCCGCTCCCCCCGTCATAATACCCACCCGATGAACCTGCTCGTTTTGCCTGTACACCTGAAATCTTGAGCGCGGAAAGAGACTCTGAAGCCTTTTTTCAAACATCTCCCATGGCATCGGCTTTTCATAAGATGTGATATACCCCACATCCACACGACGTTCTATACCAAGACCAAGATGTCTCGCTATCAAGGCACTATTCCCATACTCCGGATGGGCATCAAGAGGAAGATGATACCCCATCACCGTCAGGTTATGTTGAAGCACATAAGCCACCCTCTCTCGCAAAAATCCTCTCAATCTGAAAACTTCCCTACCAAAAAAACCATGATGCACAAGCACCATATCCGCCCCCCTGGAAACTGCTTCCCGAAGAAAAGCCATATTGAGCGACACACCAACGGCAAGAAGAGAAGGCTCTCTTTTCCC
>JBKBIS010000020.1:0-12921 GCA_046294145.1 Brevinematales bacterium
CCCGAGTCCATCATCACATACAGAGGATTAAACCCTCCCTGACTCTTCTTGAGAGCCTCCTCCACCATCTTTTTCACCTTTTCGTTAGCTGTTGCCCAGTAGTCAATCACTTGGTTATAACGCTCTTCAGGGGTAATAAGACCCTTTTTCGCGTTCTGTTCAATCTTTTCTATCTCTTTTTCTGTCTTATTTACAATCTCATACTTAGCCTCTGGAATCTCCACATCAGCAAGCGAGATGGTCATACCACCAAGGGTCGCATACTTATAACCAATAGCCTTGAGATCATCAAGTAAAAAGGCTGTTTCTTTGATACCATAGAGCCTATAACACTGAGCAATAAGACCTTCAATCTTCTTTCCCGTCAGGGTATCATTAACAAAGCGAAGTTTCTGAGGCACAATTTCGTTGAAGATAACCCTTCCTACAGTCGTTTCCAGCCACTCTCCATTGAATTTATAGCGAATCGTATCATTCAGACGAACAATCTTGCGATCAAGACTCAAAAGAATCTCCTCATAACTATCAAAGGCCTTGAGAGGAACCTTCTCATCCCGAATAGCTGGCTTTGTAAGATAATAAATACCCAGCACCATATCCTGAGTAGGATACACAATAGGCTTTCCATTAGCGGGATTGAGAAGGTTACGAGAAGAAAGCATGAGCATCCATGCCTCAATCTGAGCTTCAGGAGTGAGAGGAACATGCACTGCCATCTGGTCACCATCAAAGTCTGCGTTATACGCATGACAGACAAGAGGATGAAGCTGAATGGCTTTTTCTTCAATAAGCACAGGTTCAAAAGCCTGAATACCAAGTCTATGAAGGGTAGGAGCACGGTTGAGAAGCACAGGATGGTCCTTTACCACCTCCTCAAGAATAGCCCATACCACCTCATGCTCACTCTCGATCATACGCTTAGCAGCCTTGATATTATGAGCATATCCCTGCTCAGTAAGCCCACGCATCACAAAAGGTTTAAAAAGCTCAAGTGCCATCAGTTTAGGAAGTCCACACTGGTGAAGTTTGAGGTTAGGTCCCACCACGATCACCGAACGACCGGAGTAGTCCACCCGTTTACCGAGAAGATTCTGACGAAAACGCCCCTGTTTCCCTTTCAGGATATCAGAAAGCGATTTGAGAGGCCTATCCCCAGAACCCGTCTTGGGATGCGAACGACGAGAATTATCAAAAAGCGAGTCTACTGCGTCCTGAACCATACGCATCTCATTTTTCACAATGAGATCAGGGGAATGGAGTGACAGAAGCCTTTTCAGTCGATTGTTTCTGTTGATCAGCTGTCTATACAGTTCATTAATATCAGAACTCGCAAAACGCCCTCCTTCAAGAGCCACCATAGGACGAAGATCAGGAGGAATAACAGGAATCACATCAAGAATCATCCACTCAAGCTTATTTCCAGAGGCACGGATCTCCTCCAGAAGTTCCAAGCGTTTCAAAACCTTTTTATCCACCTTGGAACTTGCTTTGCCCGTAATATCAGCACGAAGAAGACTGATTTCACTATCCAGATCCATATTCTGCAGGATCTTTTTGATAGCGACGGCCCCGGTATCAGCCACAAAGGTTTCCTGGTACTTTTCCCTGTAGTCCTCATACTCATCATCAGTGAGTACCTGTTTTGGAAGAAGATCCGTCTCACCAGGATCAATCACAATGTACTTCTCAAAATAGAGAATACTCTGCACATCAGATGAGGAGATATCCAGAATCAAAGCCAACTTACTTGGGACAATGCGATAATACCAAATATGTGCAACAGGTGTAGCCAGAGCAATATATCCAGTTCTCTGACGACGCACCTTGGACTCAGTAATCTCTACTCCACACCTATCACACACCACACCTTTATAACGAATAGACTTAAACTTACCACAATTACACTCATAATCCTTGATAGGTCCAAAAATTCTCTCACAAAAAAGCCCATCTCTATCAGGCTTTTGCGTCCTATAGCCAATAGTATCGGCCTTCTTCACCTCACCATAAGCTGTTTTTTTGATAAGCTCAGGTGAAGCCAGTTGTATCGAAATTGAACCAAATGCTGCTGATATCTTCATATCCCCTTCTCCTTCCCCACATTATACCAGATGGAATTTCGTAGCATCATTGATTTCTCGTTCACGATCATTCAAGTAGATACGCTGGCCTTTCTGATCATACACCCGCACATCCAGAGCAAGACCCTTGAGTTCCTGTACCAGCACATTGAATGACTCTGGCACACCCATGTAGTTGAGATATTTGGCCTTGATAATTCCCTCGTAAATCTTCACGCGCCCCTCTGTATCATCTGACTTGATAGTGAGCATCTCTTGCAAGAGATTAGCTGCACCATACGCCTCAAGAGCCCAGACCTCCATCTCCCCAAGTCGCTGTCCTCCAAAGTTTGCCTTTCCACGAAGAGGTTGCTGAGTCACAAGGGCATACGGTCCAACCGAACGAGCATGAATCTTGTCATCCACCATATGATGAAGCTTGAGCATATACATCACCCCAACAAAGACAGGATTCTCAAAATACTCACCCGTAAGTCCATCTCTTAACCTATACTTTCCTGTCTTGGGAAGTTTCACCTGTTCAAAGTATCGCTCAATCTCTTCATCTGTTTCACCATATTGCTTACGTTCCTTGTAAAGATCTTCTCGAATCTTTTTGTTAGCCTCTTCTATTTCATGTTCAATCTGCTCAAGAGTAGCTCCTTCAAATACTCCACACTCATAATACCTGTGAAGCTTGAGTCCAGCCATTCCAAGAATAGTCTCAAAAAGCTGTCCAATATTCATACGGCTTGGCACACCAAGAGGATTGAGCACAATATCCACTGGCGTTCCATCAGGAAGGAATGGCATGTCTTCTTCTGGAAGAACACGGGAAATCACACCCTTGTTCCCATGACGCCCTGCCACCTTGTCTCCAGGCTTAATCTTACGTTTCTTGGCAATATACACTTTGACCATTTTGATAACACCTGGAGGAAGATCATTCGTTCCATCATCATCGAAGACCTTGACATCAACCACCACACCACCCTCTCCATTCGGCACACGAAGAGAAGTATCCTTCACTTCCTTGGCCTTTTCTCCAAAGATGGCATGAAGAAGCCTAAACTCTGGTGTTTCACTTGGCTCATTCTTCGGCGTTACTTTGCCAACAAGAATATCCCCTGGTTTCACATAAGCCCCAACACGAATAATACCCTCCGAATCAAGATTTCGTAAAGCATCCTCTCCTATATTGGGAATATCAGTCGTAATCATTTCACTTCCAAGTTTTGTTTCCACAGCCTTGCACTCAAAAACAGTCATATAAATAGAGGTAAAATCATCATCCTTGAGAAGCCTCTGACTGATGAGGACAGCATCTTCGTAGTTATAACCATTCCAGGGCATGAAGGCCACAACCACGTTTTTACCAAGAGCAAGTTCTCCATTGGATGTAGCAAAACCATCAGCAAGAAGATCCCCAACCTTCACCTGATCACCAACATTTACCACAGGCTTCTGGTTGTAGGCCGTATCCTGGTTAGTCCGTCGAAACTTCATCAAAGGATACTCGTGAAGCTTACCGTTGCTATCCTCTACCACTACCAGAGTAGAATCCACCTTTTTGACCACTCCATCCACACCAGAGACGACAATAGCCCGCGAATCACGAGCGGCGTAATACTCCATTCCTGTTCCCACGATGGGAGGCTCCAGCCTGAGAAGAGGTACAGCCTGGCGCTGCATGTTAGAACCCATCAGAGCCCGGTTGGCATCATCATGTTCAATAAACGGAATCAGCGCCGCAGAAACAGACAGAATCTGTTTAGGAGAAATATCCATATACTGGATCTTCTCCCGTTCCACAAGCATAAACTCACCTTTATAACGAGCCTCCACCAGTTCGTCTCTAATAGTATAATCATCAGTCAAAAAGGTATTGGCCTGAGCAATATAAAAAACTTCCTCTTCTGTAGCTGAAAGATAGTGTACCTCTCCCGTTACCTTGCCATTTTTGACCACTACATAAGGTGTCTCAATGAACCCATACTGATTCACTCGAGCATAAGTCGACAAAGAAACAATGAGACCAATATTGGGACCTTCAGGTGTTTCAATAGGACAAACCCTTCCATAATGCGTGTTGTGCACGTCACGCACCTCAAAACCAGCCCTATCACGAGACAGTCCACCCGGTCCAAGGGCTGAAAGACGCCGTTTGTGGGTGAGTTCTGAGAGAGGATTAGTCTGATCCATAAACTGAGAAAGCTGACTCATTCCAAAGAAATCATTGATAGCTGAGACAATGGGCTTGATGGCAATAAGAGTCTGCGGAGAAATATCCTCATTGTCACGACTCAAAAATTTCTCGTGAATAGCTCTCTCTACCTTGGCAAAAGCCTGGAGAAGCTGATTCACCAGAAGCTCATTTACATTTCGCACACGACGGTTTCCAAGATGATCCACATCATCAAGAGGTTCTTTACCTGTGGCCACCTTCAAAAGATGCTGAAGCGTGCGATTGATATCCTCAAAGGAAAGCGTCCTCTGCTCAACCAATACCTGCTTTTCTTCAGGAGAAAGTTCGGGATACAGTTTGAGGACCATCTTATAACGGCCCACCTCACCCAAATCATAGAATTTGGGGTGGAAGAACATATTCTGAAGCTCTTTTACAATCGCATCTACAGAAGCGGCTTCCCCCGGATGAAGCACAGAGTACACCTTCTTGATAGACTTCTGGAAATTATCCCTGGCATCATCTTTCTCAAGAGTGAGAAGAAATGGCTTGTTTTCCACAGCCGAACGCGGATCAATAATATGAATAAACTGAATTCCCTTCTGGTAAAGAAGGTTTATGTAGTTAGGAGTAAGTTTTTCCACTGCCCCGATGAGAACATTCCCCTCTGTATCCACCACATCCTGAGCCAGATATTTCCCAACCAGTTTGGTAATGGCATCATTTTTGTCCACCTTGTTGAGATCCAGTTTCCTTGTCTTGAAAAAGACATTCACCATCTCATTGGTAGACATTCCAAGGGCACGGAGAAACACAGAAACCAGGATTTTACGACGAGCATCCACACGAACATACATGAGATCCTTGCGTTTATCAAGAATAAACTCAAGCCAGGCACCCTTCTCAGGCACAATCTTTGAAGAGAATTCTCTATTTTTATAGGCAAAAAGCACACCGGGAGATTTGTAGATCTGGTTAATCACCACACGCTCTGCTCCATTGATGATAAACGTTCCTCGAGGAGTCATCAATGGAAAATCTCCAATGTAAATGTCTTTTTCCTTGATTTCACCAGTTTTACGATTGATTACACGAAAAACTGCCTTGAGGGGAAGAGCGTAAGTAAGATTTTTATCAAAACACTCACTTTCCGTATAGCGAGGTTTATCAAGATCATACCGTACATAATCAATAACGATATCAGGATCCCCACCTTTTCGCCCTTGCGACGAAAGTTCAATAGGAAAAAACGTCCGGAAAACTAACTCAAGACCTTTCTTTTCTCTTTTTGTAGGATGAACATTAGCCTGCAAAAAGTCCTCATAGGCCTTGAGTTGAATCTCTAAAAGATCGGGGAGATCTGTCCATTCCCGTCTCTGAGAGAAACTCACCCTCTGTGGCTTTATCGACATAGATTTCTCCATTTTTGTATTTTATGGTATAAATACAACATCCCCTTCTTTTCTTGAAAGAAAAGAAGGGGGAACATTCACAAACCAAACACGCAAAACTGATCGCAAGACAGAAACTTACTTAACCTCAACCACAGCACCGGCAGCTTCCAGAGCAGCTTTAATCTTGTCGCCCTCAGCCTTCTCCACATTTTCTTTCACGGGAGTCTTGCCACCACTCTCAACGAGATCCTTAGCTTCCTTAAGTCCAAGACCGGTGAGCTCACGAACCACCTTGATAACTTCGATTTTCTTTGCACCAGGATCCTTGATGAAAATAGAAACCGTGGAAGGTTCTTCAGCTGCAGCGGCAGCACCACCAGCGGCAGCAGGCATAGGACCAGCAAAAGCCACAGGAGCAGCAGCTTTCACATCAAATTTCTCTTCAATAGCCTTGCGAAGCTCATTGAGTTCAAGAACCGTCATATTCGAAATCAAATCAATCACCTGAGTAATCTTGTCCGACATATATTCTCTCCTTAATAGATTATTTTCCTTCTTGTTTCTTCTCAAGTGCCTCGATAGTTCCCACAAAGGTCGTGAGAATAGAATTCAAGGCACCAGCGAAGCTTCCAATGACACCATTGAGACCGCCTGCAATCATAGCGAGAAGCTCCTTTCTCGAAGGAACTTTGGACATCTCAGTTACACCATTGGCATCCATCACCTGTCCATCAAGATAGCCTGCCTTGAGAGAAAACTTCTCATTGCCTTTAACAGCCTCTACCACCACCTTCAAGACAGAAAGAATATCCTGATCAGCATACACCACCAGGGACATGCCTTTAAGATACTCTTTCATCCCCGTAATATGGCGAGCCTCAAGAACCTTCTGAAGAAGGCGATTTTTCATCACCTTTGCCCTGCCACCATTCTTTTCAATCTGACGACGAAGTTCCTCCATCTCCTGAACAGTGACACCGGAAAAGTTGAGAACTACCAGCCCATCCATTTTGGAGAGCCTTTCTACCATATCCTGAACAAGATCGACCTTCCATTGTTTTGGCATACTCACCTTCCTTCACTCTTAGGAGATTTTTTTGTAATCAACCTTGACGGCTGGTCCCATCGTAGGCGAAATCACCATCGTCGCAATATAATCACCCTTGAGATCACTTGGCTTGTTCTTCATAATCACATGATGCACAGCCAGAACATTCTCAACAAGCTTGGATGTTTCAAGGGATTTACGCCCAACAACCACATGGACGTTACCAGTTTTGTCAGCTCGAATTTCCACCTTCCCAGCCTTGAATTCCTTGACACCCTTTTCAATATCCATGGTAACAGTACCAGTTTTAGGATTGGGCATCATCTTGGCACGACCAAGAATGGGGGCAATTTTTCCAAGGATTTTCATCATATCAGGAGTAGCAAGCACAGCATCAAATTCCATCCACCCACCAGCAATTTTTTCCACCAGATCTTCAGCCCCAACATAATCAGCACCAGCCTTCTGAGCCTCAACAGCCTTTTCTCCTGTTGCAAACACAAGCACACGCACCTGTTTACCAATAGAATGAGGCATCACGAGCACATCACGAATGGTATGCTTTTGTTTGATGTTGAGGTGATAACTCAAACGAATAGGCTCATCAAACTTGGCTGTAGCCAACTCTTTCACCAGTGCACAAGCCTCTTCAACAGGATACATCCTGGTGAGATCAAACTTTTCCACCAAAGAAAGATATCGCTTGAAACCTTTATAGATAATCCCGTTCTTCTTCAAAACCTTCATACTATTCCTCCACCTCAACACCCATATTCCGTGCCGTTCCAGCGATAATCCTCATGGCAGCCTCAAGGCTCTTCGCATTCAAATCAGGCATTTTCATCTCTGCGATCTTCTGCAACTGAGCCTTGGTAAGTTTGCCCACCTTTTGCTTGTTAGGTGCACCGGATCCACTCTCAATACCAAGCTCCTTTTTGATCAGGTTGGAAGCCGGAGGTGTCTTGGTTATAAATGAGAACGTACGGTCCTCATAAACCTCAACAATCACCGGAATAACAAACCCTACCTTATCCTTTGTGGCCTCATTGAACTGCTTACAAAAATCCATCAGAGGCACACCCTGAGGACCTAACGCAGTACCCACCGGAGGAGCAGGGTTCGCCTGACCCGCAGGAAGCTGCAATTTTACAACCGCTTTAATTTTCTTTTTCTTTGGCGCAGCCATGCGATTCTCCTTACCTTAATCTCAACCAATTTTTTGGACCTGGGTATACTCCAGTTCCAGGCGAACAAGTCGCCCAAATATTTCTACCGAGACAGCCAGCATATTTTTGTCAGAGATGACTTCAAGCACTTCGCCTTCAAAACCAGCAAAAGCACCCTCCATCACCTTGACCCGATCACCCACAGAGTAAACACTCTCCAGTTTACCACCAAACGACTTGATCTCTCCCGTCTGTTCAAAAATTTGTTTCACCTCATCATAGGAGAGGGGCTTCGGGCGTTTGTTACCACCACCTGAGGAGAGAAACATATTCACCCCATTAATACTTCGAATAGCAGTATAGACATCCTTCCATTCAACCTCATCCTCAGGAATATCCAGTTCCACTAACACATACCCTGGATACAAGAGCCGCTTTTTTTCTATTTTTTTGCCTTTACGCTCAATTACATATTCTTCTTCAGGAAGACGCACGTTCAAAAGCACATTGCGCAAAACATCCTGATTTTTTTTAGCCTCAAGATCCCTGTAAACCTTCTTCTCGAAGCCTGTATTAACCTGAATCACATACCATCCACGTGCCATGGCTATCTCACCAACCAGATCATAAGACTATCGACACCCCAATCAATGAGGGCCAAAAAGATAGCAAGCGCCAGAATAAACACAACCGTTACCCAGGCGCCTTGAATAGCAAATTCCTTTGTAGGCCAACTCACATTGCGAAGCTCTCGAAGCGAATCCACCACAAAAGAACGATTTACCAGGACAATAACTCCGATAATCACCACCGCAATAGCCAGAATAATCCAACCCATCAATGCTGTCATCATGACAACCCCTTTTTATACATTCAGGCCAGGAGGGACTCGAACCCCCAACCAACGGTTTTGGAGACCGCTACTCTACCACTTGAGCTACTGACCTGTAAAACCTACTTCACCTCTTTGTGAACCACATGCTTCCTGCAACGAGGACAATACTTCTTGAGACTCAATTTCACTCGCTGCTGAACCATGGTCTTCGTTTTCGTTGTGGAGTAATTCCTCTCCCCACATACCTCACATTCAAGGGTAACAATTTCAGCCATACGTTTTGCTCCTTTTTGTATAAGCCCACAGGCGGGATTGAACCGCCGACCCCTTCCTTACCATGGAAGTGCTCTACCTACTGAGCTATATGGGCAAAAAATTTTAGGAACAATATTATATATCAAAAGTCTGCTTCTTGTCAAGTAAAAGACAAGAAGAAAAGAAAAAATATTTGAAATTTTTGTTTTTGCCATATTGACAGAAGAAATAGAGCGACATACAAAAAACCTTATCAATCTACAGGTATCCCCACCAATTCTTTAACCTCTTTTCTCAAAAGAAAATACCCCATCTCACAACCAATGAAAAAAGGATGTTAGCAATCTTATTTTTCTCATTCCCATGTGAGATCTCAAAAACCCATAAAAAACCTCGTTTTCACCCTAGAAGCCAGCATCAGAAGCCTTGGTCTTTATTATAAAAAAACAACCATCTTCTCATTTGCATTTTTTCCCAAATAGGAATATAATAACATATAAATACTCAAAAAAAATACTATCCAAGGAGGATGTATGCGTCAATTTCTCCTCATCAAGATTGAAAGAAGAGAAAACACTGCTCCCAACGTTCAGCAGGTTCTCACCACCTATGGATCAAATATTTTAGTCCGTCTTGGACTCCACGAACAAGAAAACTCCTCAGAGGGCATTATTTTCCTTGAAGTAGATCCAAAAGGTCCTATAACGGCGATGGTGAACTCCTTAGAATCCCTGACAGGAGTCAAGGTTAAACTTATCGAAATGTAACCCATGTCCATCGAAGATCAGAAAATCATCCCCCTTCTCAAGAGGTATCTCGCAGGAGATCGAAGCATTCTTGAATCTCTCGCCAAGGAAGTAAGTGTTTTCATATACAACTTTCCACGACTGGTTTACAGAAGTGATGAAGATAGCTGCGGCGATTTTTACCTCTATATGAGAGAAAGACTTGAATCCATCTGGCAACAATGGGATGAAAACCTTACACCTTCTTTTTCCCTCTGGTTTACCGCCATTCTCCGCTATCGGTATCAAGACTTCTGTAGATGGAGGAAAATGCCACAACCACGTCTTCCTATAGAAGAAGACATTCCTCCCCCTTTCTTTGATGATAAATCCTCACAATGGCATAAACTTCGACAGACAATGGAAAATCTCAAACCCCATGACAAACTCTGGATTAAATGGTTTTATCTTCCTGAAGAACTTTCCCCAGAAGATCTCACCCTCACTCGCAGCCTTACAGGCAAATCTTATCTTGAGCTTCTGGACATCCAGAAAGAACTCATCACAAACAAACTCAAGGACATAGAAAATCTTCGGCAGATCAGCCTGGAACTCTCACGGCTCTTTGATGAAATCGCAGATCTCAAAAACCTTTTACAACAACCAGAAAACAAAACCCAGAAAAATCTCCAAAAACTTATTAAATTAGAAACAAAGAGAGAGCGCTTAAGAAAACAGATATTTCTCACCAATCGAGAACCCTTCCGAATTTTTGGAAGACTCTTTTCATCCCCCCGAGAGGGAAAACATCGCCTTGCCCTTGCTGAAACCAGACTCAAATACCTCATTCACAACCCTGAAGGAGACCCTTATGTTTTGTCAGGAATATGACCTCGTCACCTGGCTTGCTTACCTGGAGAAAAGACTCAAGCCAGATCATCTACAGGCCATGGAAAAACACCTTGAAAACTGTCCCATTTGTCTTGCCGAACTTCTTGAGATAAACCAATCACACGCTCGTATGAAAAATCTTGAACTACAACCTATTCCCCAATCAGAACCAACCGATCATTTTACCCTGGTTTTTCATCAAACCAGAGAAGCCATAGAAACCCTTCTCGGAAAACTCTCTCCCCTCCCTCTTCCTGCCACACGAACCAATGCTTCTTCTCCCTGGCAATATACCTCCCAAACGCTTGGCATCAACCTCACTATACACCATGAAAAAGACTCATTTTCCCTCACCATTGAGGGAGATGTATCTACCCTTTCTTTTTCCAGAGATAAAATCATCTTTCAAGGAAAAGGAGAAAACCATCTTTCTCTTACCAATCTCCCCGCTGGTAGCTACACCCTGAGCAATGAAAAGGGCACACTCTCCTTCACCATCATGCTATGAAGACTCTCCGTTATCGGAAGGAGAAAAAATCCTGAACATAAAAAATATCCCAATCTCTTTTCTTTATTCCTAGCACAGATATTCTCTCATCTACAATTTTTTCATCAAAAATTCACTTTTTTTTCATTTTCTTTTCACAAAATTCTTTTACACTCATACCAAACCCTTTTAAAGGAGGAAGACATGAAGGATCAGAAAACCATTCCTATCCGTTCTACTCCAGAGATTCCCCGTCTATTAGAAACAGAAGAAATAGACAAAGAAAGTCGCCCTCTGACTTTGAAAGAGAATACCACCCCAAAAGTCTCAGGAGAGATAGCCCTCAGGCTTATCTCCTCTCGTTTTTACGTTAATGAAAAAACAAAGGTTATAGATCTTTTGCAGGATCTTCAACACCACCCCTATATTCCTGCCTGCGGGGTTGTTGATGACGAAATGAAAATAAAAGGACTGATTATTCGAGAACGTTTCCTTGCTGCCATGACACAACCCTACATGCTTGATGTTTACCGTCATCGAAACGTCGAGAGTCTTGTTCAATCAGCCAAAAGCTATTTTTACCAGAGCCATATCTACTCTCTCTCAGAAGAATTGTCTGATCACATAGAGAATCGTGAGGAGGAATTTTTTATCCTCAAAGATGAAAAAGAAAATTTTATAGGCATTTTTTCCACCAGAGACCTTCTCATCTATCTCTCTCGTATTATGCAAAAGGATATTCGGGCTGCTCGAGACGTCCAGAAGAATCTGGTACCTGAGGAACTTGTGTACAACAGACCTCTTTTCAGTCTCTTTGGGGCAAGTCATTCTGCCAAAGAGGTAGGAGGGGATTTTTATGCGTGGAAAACACTTCCAGATGGGATTATTCTCCTTCTCTGTGATGTGGCCGGCAAGGGTCCAAGCGCCTCTCTCATCACCACAAGCCTCAGTGGAATGTTTCAGGCCTTTGACTTTGAAAGAAAAAAAATGAGCGAATTTCTCCTCCTCCTCAACAACTATCTCTTCGCTGCCTTCCACGGCGAAAAATATCTGACCGGTGTTTTTGCAGTCCTTCACGAAAAAAGCGGTGTGTGCCACGTATGGGATATGGGACACGGACATATTGCCATCCGTCGAAAACACTCCATCTACAAGCTTGAAATGGAAGAAAACAATGTTCCGATAGGTCTGTTTGACTACATCAACCCAAAACCCTCTCGCATCCAGCTCCACAGGGATGACATGCTCCTCTTCTTCTCCGATGGGATTGTTGAACAAAAAAACCCAGCCGGTGAATTCTATGGAGAAAAAAGACTCTACCGTATCCTCAAGGGCAGCACCAATCCTCAACTCATCCGGGAAGCTATCTGGAAGGATCTCAAAAACTTTCGTGGACGCTACCCACAGGGAGACGATGTATCATTTCTTCTTGTGCATTACCATCCCGGCGAAAGAGAATATTTGTATCAAAATGACGCATAAAGTGTCTTAATGATACAAAAATTCTTGACGACAATTCCTTTTCTTTTTATATTATACTCAAAAAGAGAACAAGGAGTTGTCTATGATGAACATGAGTAAACTTACTGTCAAAGCACGAGAAGCCATCGAAAAAGCTATTGAGATAGCTTCACGCCATGGACATCAAGCTGTGGAAAGTGAGCATCTTTTATTAGCTCTTATGGATCAAGAGGATGGATTGGTACGTCCTATCCTCACCCAACTTGAAGTTCCCATAGGAAAGCTATCTTCTCTTTTAGAAGAAAGGCTTTCCCAAAAACCACGTGTAGAAGGTGCCTGGCAAAACTATTTTGGAAAAGAGCTGACTGAGGCTATGGATAGAGCCTTTCAGGAAATGGGCAAAATGCACGATGA
>JBKBIS010000210.1:0-3212 GCA_046294145.1 Brevinematales bacterium
TTATAAAATAGTACCTATGGATAATGGGAAGGTGCAAATTATGGGAACAAAATTTCGAGTGATGGTTATAAAAGACCGTTGTAAAGGGTGCAATCTCTGTATTGATGAGTGTCCTGTCAAGATTCTCGTGCAGGGAAAGGAACTCAACAGTCGTGGGCTTCTGGCTATTGAGGTTACTGATTCTTCGCTTTGTATAGGATGTCGTCGGTGTGCAACGGTATGTCCAGATGTCGCGATTCGTATTGAGATGGAGGTTTAGAATGGCAAGGTTTTTGATGAAGGGGAATGAGGCCATGGCTGAGGGAGCGATAAGAGCAGGATGTCGATACTACTTTGGTTATCCTATTACCCCTCAGAATGAGGTACCGGCATATTTTGCACGGAGAATGCCAGAGGTGGGAGGGGTGTTTGTCCAGGCGGAGAGTGAAACAGCTTCAATCAATATGGTATATGGAGCATCGGCAGCAGGGGCCCGTGTGATGACCACTACCTCTTCTCCTGGGTATAGTCTCATGCAGGAGGGGGTCTCGTATTTAGCTGGAGCAAGGCTTCCTTGCGTTCTTGCTAATGTGCAGAGAGGTGGACCGGGACTTGGGAATATTGCGGCTTCTCAGGCAGACTATTTTCAGGCAACAAAAGGGGGGGGACATGGTGATTACCATGTCTTTGTCCTGGCACCGGCGTCAGCTCAGGAGATGATGGATCTCACTATGCTTGCTTTTGAACTTTCTGATCGTTATAGGGTGCCAGCTATGATTCTCGCTGATGGGATTGTGGGGCAGATGGTAGAACCGGTAGAGGTGAGGGATCTTGTAACAGTTCAGGTGGAGAAGCCATGGGCTCTCACAGGTGCTGCGGGTAGACAACCTAATGTGATACGTTCTCTCTGGCTGGATGATGAGGGAGTGCCTCGAAATAACGACTTGCTTCAGGCTACCTATGATACTATTCGTCTTCGGGAGATTCGCTATGAGGAATTTTTGACCGCCGATGCAGAATACCTCATTGTAGCCTATGGAAGCACCGGTCGGATGGCTAAGGGAGCGGTTCGTATGGCGCGTCAACAGGGATTTCGTGTGGGACTTCTTCGACCGATTACGCTTTGGCCTTTCCCTTATAGGATACTTCAGACACTCTCAGCACAGGTCAAGGGAATTTTTGTTTGTGAAATGAGTGCAGGGCAAATGGTGGAGGATGTGGCTCTGGCTGTTGGTAATATGGTCCCTCTTTATTTTCGAGGAGAGTTGGGGGGGAGAATGTTTACTGATGCCAGGATTTATGAGGGAGTAGTATCCATGATGAAGGGAGGATTGCAACCATGGCAACCAAAGTAATTTTTGATAAACCAAAAAGCATGAAAGATGTGCCCATGCACTATTGTCCTGGTTGCGGGCATGGGGTTATCCATCGAGTGATCTGCGAAGTTATTGATGAACTTGGGCTTCGGGACAAGGCTATAGGAGTAGCCCCTGTAGGGTGCGCTGTGCTTGCTTATGACTACTGGGATTTTGATGTGAGTGAGGCAGCTCATGGACGTGCAGCGGCAGTAGCGACGGGTATCAAACGGGTATGGCCTGATAGGCTTGTGATCAGTTACCAGGGGGATGGAGATCTTGCTTCTATTGGGATGGGTGAAACGATTCATGCCGCCAACAGGGGAGAGAATATTACTGTGATTTTTGTCAATAATGCTAACTATGGGATGACAGGAGGACAGATGGCACCTACGACCCTTGTTGGCCAGAAAACTCCTACCACTCCAACTGGTCGAGATCCTGCGACAATGGGCTTTCCTATTCGCATGGCTGAGATGTTAGCTGCCTTTCCAGCTGTTCGGTATTCTGTTCGGACTACTGTGGCCGATTTCAAGGGTATTGTTCAGACCAAAATCGCTATAAAAAAGGCTTTTGAGCTTCAGATGAAAGGAGAAGGGTATACTTTTGTTGAGGTTCTTTCCAACTGTAATACAAACTGGGAGATGGCTCCACGTGATGCCAATACTTTTATTCTTGAGAAAATGGTGGAAACGTTTCCCCTTGGAACATTCAAAGATGAGAGGGCCTTATGAAGGAACAGGTGATTATTTCTGGTTTTGGGGGACAGGGGGTGCTTTCTGCAGGGTTTTTGCTTGCCGAGGCGGCTATGCATGCAGGTCTTGAGGTAACCTACTATCCTTCCTATGGG
The DNA here is from genome assembly GCA_046294145.1 of Brevinematales bacterium. GTDB lineage: Bacteria > Spirochaetota > Brevinematia > Brevinematales > Thermospiraceae > Thermospira. The sequence continues at coordinate 2,185 of JBKBIS010000210.1, forward strand.
GCTGAGATGAGGGGAGGAGCAGCCAATTGTCATGTGGTTATTTCTGATCAGGAGATTTATTCTCCCGTGATTTCTGTTGCTGATACGCTTATTGCTCTGAGTCAGCAGGCGTTTGAAAAATTTTCTTCTCTTGTTCGTGGAGGGGGTACCATCCTTGCCGATAAGGGCGTGCGTTTGATGGATGTGGCAGCCGAGATTATTGCGCTTCCTTTTGAGGAAGTGACCTTGAAGGAGATAGGGAATATGAGGGTGCTAAACACGGTGGTTCTTGGTACCTATGCAGCCCTTCACAAAGGCTGGATCAAAAAGGAATGGCTTGTGGATGCTTTGACACACAAATTTATCTCCAAGGGACAAAAGGTGGTTGATCTCAATATCAAAGCCTTGGAGAGGGGGTATACGCTCTTGTGAGGAGAAAGGGGTGAGATGGTTTCTTTGGCTGGTGGTTTTTGTGGTTTCCGGGTGGGCTTTTGAGGTATCTCTTGAGCCACATGAGATTGGTCTTGATGATATGGCGGCAATTGTTATCTCCCATACCGAACCAATAGAAACACCGGTTTTGCCCAGTGTGGAGGGACTTACCTTTCAGTATCAGGGAGTGTCGCAATTCTCTTCTATTCAGGTGATTAATGGCAAGATGACTGCAAGCAAAAGTTTTCAGTATAGTTATGTGATTCTTCCTTCCCGGGAAGGAAAATTTACTATTCCTTCGTTCGAGATCAGGGACAAGAAAAACCAGGTGTATAGAACGGAACCTATGGTCCTGACAGTCGTGAAGAAAAAAAGAACATCGGTTTCTTCTCAGAGGCAGATGGAATATGTTTTGCCAAAAATATGGTATGAACTTGTGCCTGAGAGGGCTTTTGCGTTTCAGAATGAGGCCGTCATTCTCACTGGGTATCTTATGTCTGATCAGAAGGAGGCTCTCTTCTATCCGCTTCAGGAGGTGAGGGGTATTGTAGCAGACAATTGTCTTCTCTACGATGGAAAGTCGTTTCTTTCTTCTAGGGTAGAAAGAAGGGATGGTT
>JBKBIS010000211.1:0-3209 GCA_046294145.1 Brevinematales bacterium
AATATAGACCTGATTTCGACTCACCCCAAATTTCTCGAGCGTGGCCGTGAGAAGCTTGCCTGCTCTACCCACAAAGGGAAGTCCCTGGTTATCCTCTTCTTCACCAGGGGCTTCCCCTACAAAAACAAGCGGAGTATGAGGATTCCCATCAGCAAAAACACTTCGTTTGGCTGTTTGATAGAGGCTACAGCTCCGACAAGAAAGAACCTTTTGTCTCACCTTTTCCAGAGCAAGAGAAAGCTCATCCTCTGAAGCCAGAAAAGACCTTTTCTCCAGAAGACCACCAGGCCACTCACCGGTGAGATAACAGAAAAGCGCCTGATAGGGATCAAAGGAACCCATGCCTTTTCCCCTCCTGTTCTATCCATTGATGAAAGGCACGAAAAGCCCTTCCTCGATGGCTGATAGCATTCTTTTCCTCAAAAGAAAGCTCGGCAAGACTTTTTTCATAGTGATAGTCCTCTGGTAAAAATATAGGATCAAACCCAAATCCTCCACTTCCCCGCATTTCATATCCAATACGTCCTTCGCACGTCCCTCGAAAAGTAAAGATATCCCCTGAAGGAAGAAAAACAGCAACCACACAAACAAAACGAGCGGTCCGTTTCTCAAACGGTGTATCCCCAAGTTCAGAAAGAAGCCCAAGACATTTTCTGGTGTAATCACGATCATTCCCAAGATAACGAGCAGAATGTACACCAGGACAACCATTAAGAGCATCCACTTCAAGCCCTGAGTCATCAGAAACAGCCACAAGAGAAGAATTAAGATGCTTCTTCACAAAAACAACCTTTTGGATAGCATTTTCCTCAAAGGTATCTCCCTCCTCGGGGATCTCAAGAGAAAAACCCACATCCCCTAACGTCACCCATTGAAACATGGGAAGAATCTTTTGAATTTCTAGGACTTTGTGTGGATTTTTAGTACAGAGAAGAGCCCGACTCATAACTCTTTCCTGTCTATGTAGCGTTTAGTGAGATCCGAAAAAGCATCAATTCGTCTATCCCTGAAAAAGGGCCATATCCGACGAACATTTTCCACCCTCCACAGGTCAATATCAAGAACCAGAGTGGTTTCCTCTGTACCGGCCTGTGCCAGTATTTCTCCCTGAGGTCCAGCCACAAAACTTGTGCCCCAGAATTGAATACCTTTCAACCCATCCCATTTTTCAAATCCCGTGCGATTCACCGCAACCACATAACATCCATTGGCGACAGCATGCCCCCTCTGAACTGTCATCCACGCCTCTCTCTGGCGAAGTTTTTCGTCCTCTGAATCAGCAGGATCCCACCCAATCGCCGTGGGATAAATAAGAATGTGAGCCCCTTGAAGAGCCATAAGACGAGCTGCTTCTGGATACCACTGATCCCAGCAGACAAGAACCCCCAACTTTCCAAGCGATGTTTCTATAGAGCAAAAACCCAAATCCCCTGGCGTAAAATAAAACTTCTCATAAAAACCCGGATCATCAGGAATATGCATCTTGCGATAAATACCACCAATGTGCCCATTCTTTTCTATCACCACCGCTGTATTGTGATAGAGCCCCACCGCCCTTTTCTCAAAAAGAGAACCCACAATAACCACCCCATACTTCGCGGCAAGTTTTCCCAGGTATTCGGTAGTTGGACCCGGGATAGTTTCTGCCAGGTCAAAATATTTCACATCCTCTTCCTGACAAAAATAGAGAGTATTGTGAAGTTCCTGAAGACAGATGAGTTTCGCCCCTTTTTGAACCGCTTCCTCAATCCCCTGACCTATTCTCTGAAGATTGACCACTGGATCTTGACTACAGGACATCTGAACAAGAGCTATTCTGTATATCATACAAGCACCCCCTCTGGAATCTGCATAGTGACACAATGAATAGAACCATGCTGTTTGATAAGAGAAAGAGCCGGAATACCAATAATCTCCCTCTCCGGAAAAACCTCTTGAAAAAGACGAATCACCCTGGTATCGTTTACTTCATCATGATAGGTAGGCACAATAACGGCTCCGTTCACAAAAAGAAAATTGGCATAGGTGGCTGGAAGACGATTTCCCTCATCATCATAGCGTGCCGCTGGCATAGGAAGGGGAATAAGCGTATAGAATTTCCCTTCATGTGTACGAAAACGTTTGAGATCATTTTCCATCTCTTTGAGTTGTTGATAATGTTCATCTGCAGGATCATCACAGCTCACATAGAGAATCATATTAGGAGAGGCAAACCGCGCCAGAGTATCAATATGAGAGTCTGTGTCATCACCAGCTAAATACCCATGCTCTACCCACAGTACACGCCTCGCCCCAATATAGCGCCGAAGAACCCTCTCAATCTGCCCTCTCGAAAGATGAGGATTTCGGTTACAAGAGAGAAGACAGGTAGAAGTGGTCATGATAGTTCCCTGCCCATCGCTTTCAATACTCCTCCCTTCAAGAACACATCCAATCGTCGACAAAGAAACCCCTCGACGAAAGACACCCGCACAAAAAAGCCGACGATTCACCTGGTTATCTTCAGACGCCGCAAACTTAAGTCCCCAGCCGTTGAATCCAAAGTCCAGCAACTTTCTTCGTCCTTTCTTGTCAATCACCGTAAGAAAACCAAAATCCCTTGCCCACGTATCATTGGTAGGAAGCTCTACCAGAATAAGACGATCTTCTCTGGACCCTGTATCAAGAAGACGGGAGCGAATGAGATTACTTTTCCCTTCTGGAACAATTACCACAACCTTCTCAAAACGGGTAATAGTAGCTATCAATACCTCATAGGTCTTTTCTACTTCTAAAAGGATTGGAGCCCAATCACTTTTTTCATGGGGCCAGGCAAGAAGAACTCCATCATGAGATTCCCACTCAGCAGGCAAACGGTGATTCATAGGCTCTCCATTTTATGATAATACAAAGACGCTTTTTTTTCATCGCCACGAAGTCGATAAAGTTGGTAAATCACACCATATTCATTGGCCTGATCTAAAACCTCATAGCTTTCCTCGTCGATCACCTCTCCAAAAATAGCCTTGATTTCTTGCACAGTGGGATGATGATCAAAGATGGTTTCCATATCAGGCATCCTTCAAAAAGGCTTTGTATCCCTCATAGGCCTGATACAAATCTGCTTTGCTTATCACCTCAAAAGGAGAATGCATACCATCCACACCTATCCCACAGTCCACCACCTGAATCCCAAGGTCAGCGAGATAGTATGCCACAGTGCCGCCACC
>JBKBIS010000212.1:0-3209 GCA_046294145.1 Brevinematales bacterium
AGATCATTCCCTGAACGAAAAAGAATCCGTTTATTGTCAATCCATCGTGGTTGAGAGATGTTTGTGACCCAACCTACCCACTGCAGGGTGTTGAGATCCCAGAGATAGGTATATGACCTTCGACTCCCTATGATTCTTATAAGGGCATAACGGCTATCTGGCGAAACCACACAATCATCAAAAAGAAGGTGCTTGTTGTCAAAGATACCAATTTTTGCCTGTTTTTTTGTTTTGGTATCATAGATCCAGACTTCTCGTATAGTTAGAGGCTTCTCTCTTGACCCATCAGTGTAGGTTTTATCTACAAGGAGCCACCTATCCTGATAAAAACTATAAACGGTCGAAAAAGTATCAACCGGCTCTTTTTTTATCACCTTTCTGGTATCGAGATTATACCACCATAGAGAGTTTTTATATATCCAGAGAGCTACTGGAGTAGGATCAAGCATAATCCTTGGAGAAAGAAGAAGTGGTTGTTCCTGTGTAATTTTCCATCCCTCTTGAATAGCAACAACAGGTGTTTTTGTCCATCCCTTGAAACCATGGCCCTCTATCTGTATCCATGAATCATGAATAGCTTTCAACCGAACTATACTACCTGCAGGCAAAGAAACAGCTGAAGTGGTGTCCTCAGGACTTTCAGAGAGAAAAGCTATATCAATCAAAGCACCATCCTGCCCCCATACTCCTGAAATCCAGAGAATAAACCACATGCTAAACAGAAGCGTCTTCTTCATATCCACATCCTTCTTTCAAACATACAAAGCGAGTTTTTTTGTTTTCTGTTTTCACAAAGAGGAGGGCACCACAGGAAGGACAACTTACATACTGGTTATCTTTTGTGGCAGGCTTGAGAAAGGTAGAAAAATCACACTCCGGATAGCGATTGCAGGCATAAAAGACCCTTTTTCCGCGGGATTTTTTCTCAACAACAAGTCCATTCTCACACTTAGGACATTTTCCCAAGGGAAGTGGTTTGGCATTGCGACACTCAGGCCAACCAGTACAGGCAAGAAAATAGCCATAGCGTCCCAACTTTTTTACCATGGGTTTACCACATAGTTCACATACATAGGTTGTGGGTTCATCTAATTGTTCTTTTATACTATCAATATTGGTATACGCTGTGCGCAAAACCTCAGAAAAGGGAGTATAAAAATCTTTCACCACCTCTTTCCAGCGTTTCTCGCCTACTTCTACCTCATCAAGTTCTGATTCCATGGTGGCAGTAAAGGAAACATCAACTAATTGAGGAAAATTATTTACCAGAAGTTCATTAACCTTTTCCCCAACGAGAGTGGGTACAAGGCTTTTGCCTTCTTTTTTGATATAATGACGTTCAAAGAGGGTTCGGATTGTTGGGGCATAGGTTGAGGGACGTCCAATGCCTTTTTCCTCCATTTCCTTGACAAGGGAAGCTTCTGTATAACGAGCAGGGGGAGCAGTAAACTTTTGTTCTGGGTTAATTGAAACATACCCTACCTTTTCTCCTACACTGAGTTCTGGAAGAGATCGTGATTTCTCTTCTTTGTCTGTTTTGGCTATGTCGTAAACCCGCTGATAACCATCAAAAATTTGTTTCGAAGAACTTGCCACAAGAGTAAGACCGTCAGCCTCTATTTCCACAGAAACCTGCTCATATTGACTAGCTGTCATCTGAGAAGCAACAAAACGCTTCCAGATGAGAGAGTATATCTTGTATTGTTCAGGGGTGAGGTATTGTGCTATGCTGTCGGGAGTATACTCCACATTGATAGGCCGAATGGCCTCGTGGGCATCCTGAGCATTCTGCTTGTTGGAAAAGACTCGAGCCGATTCAGGAAGATATTCCTTGCCAAAGTTCTTTTCAATGTAAGATCTTGCCTGTCCTATACCTACAGGAGAGATACGTGTTGAATCAGTTCGCATATAGGTGATAAGACCGGTACGGGTAGCCCCCACATCAATACCCTCATACAGCTGCTGGGCTATCTGCATGGTTTTGGCTGTTGAATAACCATAAATAGTATTTGCTACCTGCTGAAGCGTGCTTGTAATAAAAGGGGGTTGAGATTGTCGGCTACTCACTCGTTTTTTGATGTCTGTTACCACATAGGTTGCTTTTTCAAGCCTTTCGACAATCTTTTTTGCCTCTGTTTCACTTGATATCTCTGTCTTTTTTCCATCAATACGGGAAAGAATAGCCTCAAACTTCTTTTTTTGCTTGTGAAGATGAACTGTGATCTGCCAGTATTCCCGGGGAACAAAGCGTCGTATTTCTTCTTCTCTTTCACAGATAAGCCGGAGAGCCACTGATTGCACGCGACCAGCAGAAAGACCAGATTTCACTTTTTTCCAGAGAAGAGGAGAAAGTTGATATCCAAAGATACGATCAATGACACGCCGTCCTTGCTGTGCCTGAACAAGCCTCTCATTGATATCCTCTGGTGATTTAATCTTCTCTTCAATCTCATTTTTGGTAATCTCGTTGAATTTTACACGCTGTATGGGGATAGAAAGGTTATGCTTTTGCAAAACGTTTTTTGTGAGATCGTTTTTGATATGCCAGGCAATGGCTTCTCCCTCCCGATCAGGGTCAGAAGCCAGATAAATTGCTTCAGCATTCTTGGCTGCCTGACGAAGTTCTTTTATCACTTTGGATTTGTCTCTCATCACAATATACTCTGGTTCAAAAGTCTCAAGATCCACTCCCATCCGGGACTTTGGAAGATCAATGACATGTCCTACTGAAGAAAGCACTTCATATTCTTTGCCCAAATACTTCTTGATGGTATTTGCTTTGGATGGTGATTCTACCACCACGAGTTTTTTTCGAGAGGAAGGCTTTTTGCCTTTTGTTGCCATGGGAAAGCTCCTTGTCTATTTCCAGAAACACAGAATCAAAAAATAGTATACAATAAAAGAAACAAAAAGTCAAAAGGGGAAGATTTTCAGGTTTTTTCTTATTATACCGATATATAGAATAACTCTTTTATGAAAAGGTGGTTTTGTATGAGTCGCTTTTTTGTGGTGGGGGTCTTTTTTATCACTTTTGGATGGGGACAAACACTTCTCTGGCAGACCAATCTCAATAGTCTGATCGTTGCTACACCTACGGCTTATAACGGTAATATTTATGTAGCTACGTACAAAAAAGAGGTTTTAGCTTTCTCTCCTGAGGGAAATTTCCTTTTTCGTATTGTGGGAAATGCTCCTTTTACCTCTTCACC
>JBKBIS010000213.1:0-3199 GCA_046294145.1 Brevinematales bacterium
ATGTGGGTAGAGAGCGTAATTCTGGAACACCATGGCGATATCACGATCTTTGGGTGGTTTGTTGTTTACAACCACTCCATCAATCAGAATCTCACCCTTGGTAATCTCCTCGAGTCCTGCGATCATTCGCAGGGTCGTGGATTTCCCGCACCCTGAAGGGCCAACCAACACAACAAACTCCTTGTCGTTAATTTCCAGGTTTACGTCTTGAACGGCTACAACGTTCCCCTCGTAAACCTTGGACACGTTCCTTAATACAACGTGTGCCATATCTATCCTCCACGAATTTTATTTGCTCTTTGAGACATTACTATTGTAAGACAAAAAAAAATCCGGTCAAGTATTTTGAAGAAAAAAAGAAAAAATATTTCCCGAAAGGGATTTGTTTCACCTGATAAGGCAATGAAAATTTTTACAAAAAGTGGCAGGAAAAAGGTTTTTATGATAAATTCCTATTGGTAGAACAAAGGCTATTACTTTATTTCAGCAAGAGCTCTTAGTTAGCTGAAACAAGGTAATAGCCAAAAAGCCCCCCCCCTTTTTTGTTCTACCAAATTTTTTTCTCACAACTACTCTCCAATTCTTCTCCAAAATATAACCACTTCTTACCTTATCATGGGAAAGTAATACTCCGTTTTTTCTGAGAAAAAATCTTTCTCAAAAAGAGAATGAACCCTTGCCATTTTTGTGAATCATGGTATAATAAAAGCGGAAAAATCCAGAGGGGGAGAAGATGACTATTCTTCCAGGCTTTGAGCCATTTTCTTTTGTGGGGAAAAAGGATGAAGGAGTGCTTCTTATTCATGGCTTTACTGGCAGTACGACGAGTATCCGAGAATGGGGAGAAGCCTTTGAAAAAGATGGCTATCATGTGGAAGCCCCACGACTTTCTGGTCATGGCACAGGGTGGCAGGACATAAATCGTTTTCGGGCAGAGGACTGGCTTCTTGATGTAGAGGATGCTTATCATATTCTTAAAAACCGAGTCAAAACCATCTTTGTGGCAGGTCTTTCTATGGGAGGGCTTCTTGCTCTGGCTATGGCAGAGGAACATCCGGAAATCCGGGCAATTGTTCTTGTCAATCACGCTCTTGAATTCTTCCCCAATCCTCTTCTCCCCTATGTAGGAATTCTTCGATTTTTCCTTTCCAGTGTACCGGCCATTTCTTCGGATATTAAGGACCCGAATACCAGAGAAACGGCATACGACAGAACACCTGTTCATGGTGTCTATGAAGTAAGAAGACTTCAAAAGATGGTAAAAAACCGTCTTTCAGAAATTACTCAGCCGCTTCTTATTTTCAAGTCTCAAGAAGATCATGTCCTCCCCACCAGTAACGTAGAAACTACCCTAAAAGCCGTTCGTTCCTCCGTAAAAGAAGTGGTATGGCTTAAGAACTCCTATCACGTGGCCACACAGGATTATGACAAAACCATCATTTTTGAAAAATCCATAGAATTTCTTCGTAAACACGGGGGGTAAGTATGGCACAGTATATTGGTGCTCTTGATCAGGGGACCACAAGCACCCGCTTTGTTGTCTTTGATCATGAGGGACAGATAGTCTCTGTATCTCAGAAGGAACACCATCAGATATATCCCCAACCAGGGTACGTCGAACACGATCCAGAAGAGATTTTCAACCGAAGTGTAGAGGTTATGAGAGAAGCCCTTGAAAAGAAAAGTATCTCCCCTACAGAAATCGTTGCTATTGGAATTACAAATCAGCGTGAAACCACTATTCTCTGGGACAGAAAAACGGGAAAACCTCTTTACAATGCCCTTGTCTGGCAAGACACAAGAACAACAGATATATGTGAAAACTTATCCCAGAAGGAAGGAATATACAGGTATCAGAAGAAAACAGGGCTTCCTATTGCTACCTATTTCTCAGGACCAAAGATAGTCTGGCTTCTTGAGAATGTTCCTGGACTTAGAGAAAAAGCATCACGCGGTGATGTGGCTTTTGGTACCATTGATAGCTGGCTTATTTACCAACTGACCGGGAAACACATCACAGATGTTACCAATGCCAGTCGAACACTTCTCTTTGATATTACAAAGCTCTGCTGGGATAGAGAATTATGTGAAGAGATGAATATTCCTATGAGTCTTCTTCCTGAAGTGGTGGATTCTTCCCATCCAGAGGTATATGGAAAAACTCACCAAAATATTTTAGGACACGAAATTCCTATCACGGCTGTGCTTGGGGACCAACAAGCTGCTCTCTTTGGACAGACGTGTTATGATATTGGTGAGGCAAAAAACACTTACGGGACAGGATGTTTTCTTCTTGTCAATATTGGAGGAAAACCTGTCTTTTCCAGTCAGGGCATTTTGACCACGGTGGGATATCGTATCCAGGGAGAACCTGCTGTGTATGCCATGGAAGGTTCTGTGGCTATTGCCGGAGCTCTTATTCAATGGGCCAGAGACAAACTTGGTCTTATAGACAAGGCTTCCCAGATAGATGAGCTTGCTATGAAGGTCGAAGATAGCGGAGGCATCTATATTGTACCTGCCTTCTCAGGACTTTTTGCTCCTTACTGGAGAAGCGATGCCCGTGGAGTGGTAGTAGGGCTTACCCACTACACCAATCGCTTCCATCTGGCAAGAGCCATACTGGAAGCAACTGCCTATCAAACAAGAGACATCTTTGATGCCATGCTTTCTGATGCCCACATCAATCTGAAAGAACTTCGTGTAGATGGAGGCATGGTGGTCAGTGAACCTCTTATGCAATTCCAGAGTGACATTTTAGGCATCGATGTTGTCCGTCCCAGGATTACCGAAACCACTGCCTTGGGTGCTGCCTATGCAGCAGGACTTGCTGTAGGATACTGGCAAGATAAAAAAGAACTCCGTGCCCATTGGCAGATTGACAAAAGGTGGAAGCCCCATATTTCTGAACAAACACGAGCGTCTCTCTATCGTGGCTGGAAAAAAGCCGTTGAAAGAACCTTTCTCTGGATAGAATAATGATCTACGATTATCTGATCATCGGCAGCGGTATTGTAGGATCTCTTCTTGGTCGAGAACTTGTTCGTTATCAGAATCGTGTTCTCATGATAGAAAAGGGTGTGGATATAGGAATGGGAACAAGTGCAGCCAACTCTGCCATCATTCATGCAGGATATGACCCTGAGCCAGGGACACTTAAAGCCATGCTTAATGTCAGAGGCAATTCTCTCTGGGATCA
>JBKBIS010000214.1:0-3192 GCA_046294145.1 Brevinematales bacterium
TGGACTTTCTCAGCAGGCAATGGAAAAAAAGGCTTTTGCCAGCGAAAAGATAAAATCCTGGATAGATGGAAAAACAGTGGTAAAAGTGATTGTGGTTCCCGACAAATTGGTGAATATTGTGGTAAAATAATCCAAAGGGGCAGGGTATGACCTTAGAAGATCTCCACCTCTCACCAGTTGGGAAAAGGCTTCTTAAAGAGGCTTTGAACTATGTGAAATCAGAATACAAAAAATACCAGCGTATTAGAACTCGTTTCTATCATCCAGAGGGAGAGGATAGTGTTGGGTTTGTGGAACTAAGAAGTTTTATTGATGAAATTATAAACACCCATAACCTCCCTTTTCCTTTTAACGACAGGGATTCGGATTATGCTATTCTGGTAAATGAGAAGTTTTTCCAGGTTATTATGATGCAAATTCACAGATTGTATCCTAAATCTTATCTTCTTGTTACTCAGCGGGATCCATTTACGGTTATTTTTGTGATAAGAGATGTTGCAGAATACCAGACAGAAAACATTAAACTTGTCTGGAATCCTGATCATCCTTCTCTTCCTGATGTATCTCCTATTGCCATGCATTTTACCTTGCGTGATTTAGCGTAATAGTTCTACAAGAAAATAGAAGGAGGCTTTTATGAGTTTTTTTGTATGGACCGAGAGTATGAATGTGGGGGTGGAGGAATTTAACAATCATCATAAAAAACTTATTGAACTTATGAACAAACTTTTTGATGCTATGAGTGAAGGGCAGGGGAAAACGGTTATAGGGGATATTCTTCAAGAGCTTCTCAAATACACCGAATATCACTTTAACGCCGAGGAAGAAAAGATGAAATATCTTAATTATCCAGCTTACCCTGGTCATCAGATGGAACATCAGAAGTTTGTAGAGGAAGTTACCAGACTCTATCGCAAGTATCAAAGCGGGGATATCTTTCTCTCTGTGGATACTCTTAATTTTCTCAAGGACTGGCTCAACAAGCATATTCTCCAGACAGATATGGCTTATAAACCGTTTTTTACGAACAAAGGGATAAAATAAGCCGGGGAGAGATCTATGAAAAGTGCTCTTATATTAGGAAAAAATTTTGAAGAGATTGAAGCTATCACTCTTATCGATATTCTTCGTCGGGCTCAAATCGAAGTAATGATCTATGGAGTGGGGACAAAGGTAGTTACGGGTAGTCATCAGATCATCGTACAGGCTGATGACCTCTTTGAAAAAGTTGATGATATTGATGTTGAGAGTTTTGATGCCCTTCTTCTGCCTGGTGGACCTGGGGTACAGGAACTGGCCAAAAATGATGGTCTCCTTGAGCTTATTCGTCGGTTTGTGAAATCGGGAAAATGGGTTTATGCGGTTTGTGCTGCTCCCTTGCTTCTGGATAGAGCAGGGGTTTTGCAAAACAAGAATTTTACCTGCTATCCTGGTACGGTTTCTGCTATCACATCTGGTCATCACCAGAATGAGCCTGTGGTAGTAGATGGCAAAATAGTGACATCTCAAGGAGTGGGAACATCTCTGGTGGCTTCGTTGAAACTTGTAGAACTCTGGGTATCAGATGAAGAGGCAAGACAGCTGGCTGAGAGGGTGGTGTTTCAGGGGAAGTAGTACTTAGTACTCTTTCCCATTTCGTTTTTCTGTAGAAGGGATGGAAGCAAACTCACCAAAAAAGATGGTAATCTCTCTTTTGGCACTTTCTCTTGAATCTGATCCATGAATGGCATTGGCAGGCATTTCTGTACCATAGGTATGACGAATGGTGCCCTTGGCTGCCTTTTTAGGATCCGTAGCCCCCATAAGTTTTCTGAAGTCTTCAATGGCGTTTTCTTTTTCTAGGACCATGGCAACTACTTTTCCAGAAAGAGTAAACTCTAACAAAGAGGGGAAAAATGGTTTTTCCACGTGCTCAGCATAAAAAAGCCGGACAGACTTTTCTGTGAGTTTGAGCATCTGAAGGTAGATGATCTTGAATCCGTTCTTCTCAATAATACTGAGAATTTCCCCAATTTGCCCTGCTTGACAGGCATCTGGCTTGATCATGGCAAAGGTTCTCTCTAACGCCATACCAGGCTCCTTATTATATTCCTTTTTATTTTCGGAAAAAAAGAGGATTTTCTTAAAAATATTAGGGATATTTGGTTATATTTCTTTGTTAGGAGAAGAGAAAGAATTTTGTTGTTTGGTGGAATAGGTCGTATTATATATTTGCATTTTTCTGAAGAAAAAGATATAATAAAGCCATATCGAACAAGCGAGGAAAATATGGCTTCTCCTGTTTATTTTATTGATTTCCGTTCAAGAGGAAAAAGTATTCTGGAAAAACTTGAGAAACTTATTCTCAAAGCTGGCCTGGAAGAGATACCAATGGAGAAGAAGTTTGTGGCTATCAAGGTGCATTTTGGAGAACCAGGAAATGTAGCCTATATTCGGCCAAACTATACTCGTCGTGTGGTTGAAGTTGTGAAGAGGTTAGGGGGGCTTTCTTTTCTTACTGATTGTAATACACTGTATAAGGGACGGCGATCCAATGCGATAGATCATCTTCGTTCGGCTCATGAGAATGGCTTTACTCCAGAGACAGTAGGGTGTGATATTATTATTGCAGATGGTCTTCGTGGAACAGACTATAGAGAGATAGAACTTCATCTCAAGCATGTCAAAAAAGCCAAAATTGGTACGGCCATAGCTGAAGCGGATGTATTTATTTCCATCAACCATTTCAAGGGACATGAAATGACAGGCTTTGGTGGAGCCCTGAAAAATATTGGAATGGGTTGTGGAGCAGTTCCAGGAAAGTTGGAGATGCATTCCAGCTCTAAACCAAAAGTGAAGGAAGAAAAATGTATTGGGTGCAAGGCCTGTGAGATGAATTGTAATTATGGTGCTATCAAGGTAGGTACAAATAGAAAAGCACTGATCAATTATGATTTTTGTGTAGGATGCGGGCAATGTGTAGCGGTATGTCGCTATGAGGCGGCACAGGTTGTGTGGAACGAAGGGGGAAACAGTGCCTGGGAAAAGATTGATGAGTATGCCCTCGCTGTTTTGAAAGATAAGCCTCATTTTCATATCAATTTTCTCATGGATATTTCACCAGATTGTGATTGCTGGAGCAGTCATGATACTCCGATTGTCCCGGATATTGGTATTCTTGCTTCTCGGGATCCTGTGGCACTGGATCAAGCT
>JBKBIS010000215.1:0-3188 GCA_046294145.1 Brevinematales bacterium
GGGGCAAGAATATTCTTCAGTTTAATCAGAAAGAGATGCTTGCCTATCATTGTCGATGTGGGTTTGTTTTTCAGAATGCTGCTCTCATTAGCAATATGAGTATAGAGGATAATCTGAGTCTGTTTTTTCGATATAACCACAATCTTTCTTTTAAAGAGGCTATGAAGCGTATCCAGCCATATGTGGAGATGTTTCAACTTCAGCAGGAATTGAAACTCAGGCCAGCGGCTCTGAGTATGGGAGAGAAAATGCTTGTTAATATTATTCGTGCGGTTATGCATGATCCGGAGTATATTTTTTGGGACAATCCTCTGGCTAACCTTGATCCTGTGTCCAAGCGAAAGGTGAAAAATCTCTTTCAGGAATTGAAAGAGAAAGGAAAAACTATGGTACTGGTAAGTGATGACGTGGGTTTTGGGATGTCTGTGGCTTCACGTGTGGGTTATTTAGAGAATGGTCATCTGCTTTTTAGTGGGACACCAGAGGAAGCAAGACAGTGTACTGTGGAGGGATTACAGTCCTTGTGTTATCAGGAATAAGGAGGGTGTATGCCATTTACTTTTAAGTCGGCTCAGAAAGCAGTAGCAGTCTTCTTCTTTGTAGGGCTTTTTTTCTTGCTGACTGTTGTTATTCTTATTTTGCGGGGTAGTGATGTTCTTCAACAAAAGGTACATTATTATACTATTTTCAATGAAGCGTATGGTCTTACCAGTGGAATGCCTGTAAAATACAAAGGAATCACTGTCGGCAAGATAAAAAAACTCAAGCTCACGTCCGACAGAAAAGTATCATTGGATTTTTATATTTTCAAGGATTACAAAGAACTTGTTCAGGAAAATACGGTTTTGAAGGTTCAAACTTCTCTTTTAGGAGCAGCTTCGCTTATATTGGTGGTTCCTCAGATAGATAGTCAACTCCTACCGCCAGAAAGTCTTGTGCTATCTATGGATATGCCTAAAGGACAGGAAGTGCTTCAACTTGTTGCCCAGCAACAACCTTCTAAGGATGATCTGACTGCTAAAGTAAAGGATGTTTTAGATGGAGTTATAGAACTCAAACCTGCTATTCAGGGTATTCTTTTGAATTTGCAAAATACCACCGGGGAACTCAATCTTATTGTCAGGGGGCTGCGTACCGGTGAATCTACGGTTACATCTGATAGGGTGCTGGCTTCTCTTGCTAATCTTGAGATCATTACAAAAAATCTCAAGGAACTCACTACGATGATGCGTTCAGAGAATAACAGTGTTGGGGCTATTCTTCAGGATAAGAAACAGCTCTATAACAGACTGGAGAGCATTTTGACTGCGGTTGATAAGAGTCTTCAAAGTCTTGCTATGGTTACAGGCAAACTGGAGGGCACTCCTGATGATGTGAAACAACTCACTTCTCTTCTCAAGGATAATCTTCTGGAACTGAGAGCTGTTCTTCAAAATTTGAGAAGTATTTTGGGGAGTAGTTCATCTTCATCATCCCTTAAACAAGGAGAAAGAAAATGAAACGGACACTGGGGATTATCTTGTTTTTTGTGGTTATAGGATGTGGTCGAAATCCTACACTTCGTAGCGAGATAAAAAAAGGGATTGAGAGAACATCTTCGGCAGGAATTACTGCTTTTCGCCGAGAAGAATATGAGTCAGCAAAAGTGTTTTTTGAGGATGCTTTAAAACAGGCTTATCAACTTTATTTGCCGCTTGAAATAGTGAGGCAATATGCAAATCTGGCGGAAACGTGTTTGAGGTTAGGTGTTCTTCAGGAGGCAAACACCTATCTTCAAGAAGGAGAAAGAATTGCCTCTCAAGAAAGTATTTATTCTTTTGACTTAATGCTCGTGAGGGCTCGTTATTTCCAGCGATGTGGGGAGAAGGAAAAGGCAAAAAGCTCCTATGAGAGTGTGCTGAATTATGCCAGGACAAAAGTAGAAAAGGTCTTGGGAAGAATTCAGTATGCCGATTTTTATATTGAACAGGAAAACTGGAGAGAAGCACGTCGTATACTTGAAGGTGCTGGTTTTTCTTTGTGGTTTTTTTCGGACTATGATATATTGGGGCTTTATTATTATTCTCTTGGTCTTGTGGCCAAGGGAGAAAAAAACTATGATAGAGCCTTCCAGGATTTTCGTAAGGCACTTGCCTATGACCAGAAGGCAGAAAATATTGATGGTATCAGAAAAGATCTTGCTCAACTTGGTGAGATATGTCATTTGAAAGGTGATGAATTCAAGGCTTCGTATTATCAGGAAATTCTCAGATTTTCTCTTGACAAAAAAGAGGTTTCTCGATAAGATAGAAAGAGACAAGGAGGTTTTTTATGAAAAGATGGATGGCAGGATTGATGGTCAGTTTTCTGATAGCTGGAAAATTGTTTGGTGTTGAGGTAATTTTTCCTTCTGGTTTTCCGTATATGGGTATTCTTTATCAACATCTCAAGGTTCCCCGCGAGGAGAGAAAGAATATTCAGATCGTTTCCAATGATTACTACAATGTGGTTTTTCAATGGAAGGGGAAAACCTACAAGGCGAGACTTTTTGTTTTTGGGGCTATCTATCTTGAAAAGGAGGGAGAGATGCCCTGGCTTCTTTCATTTGACATCAAGCAGTTTCGTTCGGATGGGAATTTTCCATTTTCTGAGACGTGGTAGCGTTCACACGTGAGTGTATTTCTCCTTCGGCCAGACGTGTGAGAATAAAATCGCCTTCTTTGACATCAAGAGGTGAACGAAGGAGTTTTTTGCCTTCTGGGGTGAATAGATAGGTGAGAGAGTATCCCCTTTCGAGGATGTGAAGAGGATCGAGGTTTTTTATTTTCTCTTTTAAGAGGGCAAGAGTATTTTTGGCTCGCTGGATCCGCTGGAAATAGGTATTGATTATTTTCTCTGAAAGGGTATCGAGATGAAGGGTGGTTTTTTCCAGTGCATGTTCAAGAGATGGTAAAAGTCGAGAAGCGGTATGAGAAAGGTTTTTTCTGCTTGTTTCCAGACGATGTTCAAGAAGGGAAACGAGGCTTTCTGGATTAGCCTGTGAGAGACGGTGGTGGATCATCTTGAGACGATTGATCATGGTATTCCAGAGAGAATTGCCATAGTACCGGAGAGAACGATTGGTGGTAATAATCTCTTTCATGAGATGTTCTGCGGCGGCCGTTGGGGTAGGAGCACGCAAATCGGCTACATAATCAGCAATAGTCCAG
>JBKBIS010000216.1:0-3185 GCA_046294145.1 Brevinematales bacterium
CGCTCATTCGGGCGTGGCATTTTTTATTTATTATAAGAAATCTCAAAAAAAATATTAAATCTTTCACAAGAAATTTTCTCATCCCATACCAACTTTCACTCTTTTCTTCTTCACAGCCTTACAAAAACCCTTCCAGGATTTCTCTTCCATATCAAGAACACTTACCAGACAGCCAATCCCTTCAGGATAGTGGGCATCAGAGGAAGAAATACAAGCATACAATTCAAGATGAGGAATAAAAAAAGGAGTAAACCAGTAACTTTTGGAAAGTTCAATCGCATCAAAATTCGTCTCTTCTGGCGGGAACAAAAACCCCAAATTATCCAGAAGACCACTTCCAGGCCTGTCAATATGCGAAGGTATAGCCAGCCCCCCTCTCTCATGAATAGCACTCACGATCTCCTCCAAAGAATACACCAAAGCCTGTCCAAGATAGCGTTCAACCATCCCAAGAATTACCTCATTCTCATCCACATATACTTGATCTCCATACTTTTCAGGATCAAACCTAATATCAGGCAACCCCTCATATACCCACTCACTCATCCCAAGTGCTTGCTGAGGGGTTTCAAAAAGCCCCAAGATATGCACCTCTTCGCGAGAAGTAATCTCAAGCCCACAAATAGGCAAAATCCCCTTTTGAGTGGCACAAGAAAAAAACGGCAGACAATTGAGGGCACTATTATGATCTGTAAGGGCTACCACATCAAGACCCCGAGAAAGAGCCTCCTCCACAATTCGCTTCGGAGACATTTCAAGACTTGCACAAGGCGAAAGACACGAGTGAATATGAAGATCCGCTTTCAGCCTCATGCCTTGATAAGATCATGCACGCGATAAGATGCCTGATACTGATTAAGGTTTGTTCTCAAAAGAGGAATAGACTCACTATCCGCTGCCTGAATCATATCCTCAGGAATCTGTCTTGCATTGCATATCAGAATAGCCGAAGCCCCCACCATCGTTGCCACTGCAATAGTATTCTTATGAGCCTGAATCGTAATCAATATACATCCCTCTTCCGCATTGGCCATCACATCACTCAAGAGATCTGAGGTATATCCCGTTGTAACCTCACCATCAGCATAACTCGTATTCACCATCTCAAAACCAAGCACTTTGGCTATTTCTGTCACTGTCATGATTTACCCTCCAGATAGATAATCGATTGTATTTCTGTCCCTCTCCCCACCTCAGAAGAAATCATAAACTCATCAGAAACACGCTTCGTATTTGGAAGCCCCATACCCGCACCAAAACCAAGCGAACGAATCCACTCACTTGCCGTGGAAAAACCTTCTCTCAAAGCCGCTTCCACATCAGCAATTCCCGGGCCATCATCTCTAGCAAGAATCTCTATCTTCTGATCATCAATAATAAAACTTATCTTCCCACCCACAGAATGAATCACAATATTCATCTCAAGTTCATACGAAGCTATAGAAGCGCGCCGTATGAGAGGAGGAGATATCTTCTTTTCCTTGAGAAGACGTTTCAATTCAAAAGAAGCCTGTCCAGCATGTTCAAAATCATATCGTTTGATAGCAAATTCACGATAGATAGCCTCTGAAACATCAGGCCTCTCCTTGATTTTGTTTTCAAGACTTTTGATCTCCTTGTTGAGTTCCGCAACCAATGCCGAGAGAATATCCCGACTCGTGAGCATTCCCACAAGATGCTTATCCCTGTTGATCACCGGAAAACGCCGATACGAAAACTTGTTAAAAAAAGAGAGAGCAAAAGACAGAGGCATATCATCCTCAAGTACAATAAGCTGAGTAGACATGTGTGCCCTCACCGGCTCATTGATATACCCCTCATCAAGAGCATTGATGATATCGTTCACGGAAACAATACCCACCAGGTGCTGACCATCCACAACAGGAACACCAGATATCTTTTTTTGTTTCATGATATTCTGTACAGCCCGCATACTATCATCAGGAGAAGCCGTATAGATCTTCTTTTGCATAGCATCACGAACCTTGAGACGAAGAAGAATCTCCATCACCGCATTCGCAGATTTTTCAGCACTTATAGGAATAGGATTTTTCACCCTTGCCTCCTCTTCACAGGAAAAAGTTCTCCCAGAAGAACACAGGCCTCAAAAAGTGAATAATTCGTCCTAAGCAAATTGATATGATGTTCCCGACACAACTCCAGAAAATCAGGAGGCACCTGTTTGGCATTCGTGACAAGAATAGACGGAGCACCAACCATATAGGCTGTTCTCACCACCTGCGCATTGGCAAGATTGCTCACAAGAAGGAAATCTTCTATCTCTGTCGTAAGTACATCACTCATGAGGCCAGAAGCCACAACACCCTTGACAGGAATAGGGTTAGCCTCATAGAGGATCTCACAATCCAATGTTTTCTGGATATCTTGTATAGTGGCTGATCTCATCGTAAACCTCCGCAACACTGTCTTTAGGAATAAGCACAAATCGCCGCAAAATCCGTGGGGTAAGACACCGAAGCACACAAAAGTAAAGCCCCATGATTACAAGAGCCCCTCCCACACTCCACAGAGTAGGTAACCACTGACTCAAGATAGCACTCCCCACAATCAAAAGCAGTGTAGGAACAAAAAACAACAAAGAAGCAATCTCAATGAGGACCGTTTCCTTCATATCCACCCAAACCTCATCGCCAACCCTCCAATTCCCTTTTGTCCAGAGGGTGAGTCTTCTTTCTCCATTCTCAATATTGCAATGCGCATGAAGACTACACTGATTACAGGAGGATGCGGCATGCTCCACAATATCAATTATCACACGATCACGATACACTTCACGAACTCTCCCAAGTTCTCTCACGTTCTTCCTCCTTTTGTAATGTCGACTATAGTATAGACAAAATAAAGACTTTTTGCAAGGTTTTCCTTCACTTTTTGTGATAAAATGGTACATAAAAAGCCAATATGAGAACATAAAAACGCCTAACCCCTCACAAAGAGCATCCCTTTCCCGAAAGAAAGCCTAAATCCAATCCCATGAAAAATACAAAAAATCTTTTGCTGTCAAAGACATCAACCACTTCTCCTTTCACACAAAAAAACACCTTGCGGCTATCACCCTGTTTCAGCAAAACCCTCTCTCCCACCAGAAACAGCACACCTTTTACCATACCCCAAAAACTCTCTTCTTTCAAGGCGTGCGATTTTTATCTCTCTGTTCAAGGGGA
>JBKBIS010000217.1:0-3171 GCA_046294145.1 Brevinematales bacterium
AGACCGTTGCACCCGGTTTCTGAGAACGAAGAAATTCAGCTGTAGCCATAGCTGATGTAATAAAATTTTCCTCTTTCACGCCACTGATCCCCAAAACCTCCAGCTTTCGTTTCAGATCAAGAGGTGTCTGTTCAGAATTATTGGTTAGAAAAAGAAAGGGAATATTATTTTCCAGAAGCCTGCTCACAAAATCCTTTGCTCCCGGAATGAGATGCTTGCCCCTATAGAGCACCCCATCCATATCAGAAATCACCGCGCGTATCATATCTCCTCCTATAGAAACCTCACCACATCCTTGAGATCCTTGCGTTTCTTGATCCCGGGACCAGAATAATCAGGACGGGGATACCCCAAGGGAGTGAGAGCATAAACCTCTTCATGGGAACTCAGTCCCAGAATCTCCCTCACTACTTCTGGCTGAAAGGCCGCAATCCAGCAAGTAGCAACCCCTTCATTGGCTGCAGCCAGAATCATAAAGGTCATCGCAATAGCTACATCCGTTTCAAGCGAGGAATAACCATCCTGAAGTCTTCGCCATGCCTCATTTTTATCTCCCACTACAACCAGAACCTGTGGGGCATCATAAAACCAGTCCTTTGCATAGGCATGTCTGAGAAGTGCAAGTTTCTCAGGAGATTGTACCACAATAAATCGCCACGGTTGACGATTCGCAGCCGAAGGAGCTAACCTCCCCGCCTCTAAAATTCTATGAAGGACGACCTCTTCTACCGGCCGATGTGGATCATAACTCCGAATACTTGCACGTGTGTGAATAAGATCCCAGAAATCCATATATTCCTCCCTCTTTTTCTCTCTCAAGTATACCACAGGCAAAAGGTTTCGTCAAACTTTGAAAGAGAGACTTTCCTGAATGAAAATGCTTTCTTGTTCCTAAGAAATTCTGAACAGAATAAGAAAAAAGCAAAAACAGAAAACCAATTTTCACTTTTGCTATCACTTTGTTTCAGTAAAATACTCTCTTTTGACCGAAACAAGGACAAAAAAAACAACTCCTTTCTTCACTACCTTCTGCAAACCAATTTCTCGATTTTTAAAGCCTCTCAAGTTCAGGGCCCTTATCCTCTACGGTAAGGGCCCCAAAATTTTTTCGTTACTATTTAATAATGTTTTTCAGCATATCCCACCCACCCTCCTGCTTCAATGAGGGCTTTCTCAAATCCACCGATAGCATACCCATAGGTCTTTCTTTTTCCCTCTGCCTCAAGAACAATCTCTGCCGGATCAAGTGAGATACGAGCATAGGTTTTCTTGCCACCAAACTCCCTGAAAATCTCATCAATCTGCTCTCTGGAAAGTTCAATAGCCAGCATACCCCCATTAAACATATTCTGGCGAAAAATACGGGCAAAGTTCTCAGCAATCACTGTATAGATTCCATTCACCTCAAGTGCCCAGGGGGCATGCTCACGAGAAGATCCACACCCAAAATTAGCACGGGTAATAATCACAGACTTTCCCGGCAAATCTCTTTTCGAATCAAAACCCTCAAGCTTCAAGTCCTCAAGACAATAAGGCTTCAAAGCTTCTTTGGTTATTTCAGTGAGATATTTTGCTGGAATAATCTCATCCGTATTGATATCACTTCTATCAAGAAACAGAACTTCTCCCTCAAACTTTCGCATGGTTTTCCTCCTTATTTTCTCCGATAAAGGGGTGAATTCACAATCTTTCCTGCTATAGCAGAAGCAGCTGCTGTAGCAGGACTCATCAGGTGCACCATTCCACCTTTGCCCATTCGGCCATAAAAGTTGCGATTTGTTGTGGCAGCACACACCTCTCCCTCTGCCAGCACTCCATTGGACATGCCAAGACATGCTCCACACGTGGGATTGGTGATAGAAAAACCTGCCTCATAAAAAATCTTGAGAATACCCTCCTCCATGGCCTGGAAATAAATTTCTGGAGTCGCAGGAGAAAGAATTCCTCGTACAGTGGGAGCAATCTTTTTACCTTTCAGTACCTCT
The DNA here is from genome assembly GCA_046294145.1 of Brevinematales bacterium. Lineage (GTDB taxonomy): Bacteria > Spirochaetota > Brevinematia > Brevinematales > Thermospiraceae > Thermospira. The sequence goes on from JBKBIS010000217.1 coordinate 1,986, forward strand.
GCCGCAATCCTCAAATCCTCCAGTCGTCCATTTGTACAACTACCAATATACACCTGATCAATAGGTGTACCTTCCATTTCTCTCACTGGTTTGACCTGATCCGGTTTATACCCATAGGTCACCATCGGCTCCAGATGGGAGAGATCGTATTCCAGCACTTTCTCATAGTGGGCATCAGGATCAGAAACCCACTTCTGAAAATCCTGAAGAGCAGCTTCTCTCGAAGGATACTCATCCTTGATAAACTTCCAGAGATACTCTACCGTTGTCATATCTGGATAACATATTCCACTTGTGCCTCCTGCCTCAATCGCCATATTGGAAAGGGTCATTCGACTCTCCATAGACATAGCATCTACAATAGGTCCTGTAAATTCCATAACATGGTCTGTCGCTCCATTCACCGAAATCTGGGAAATAATATACAAGATTACATCCTTGGCATAGACTCCCTCAGGAAGTTTCCCTTTGAGAACAAACTTGATAGTCTTTGGATACTTGAAGGCACATACCCCTTTCAGTATACCCACTTCCAGGTCAGTTGTTCCCACACCAGCCGCAAAAGCCCCAAACGCCCCATGAGTACACGTGTGAGAATCTCCCATAATGATGGTATAGCCCGGTCGTACAAAACCCTGTTCTGGAAAAAGAGCATGACAAACTCCGTTTCTTCCCACATCAAAAAAGTCTTTGATATTATGACGCCTGGCCCAGTCCCTGAGAATTTTATGCTGAGTAGCCGTTTTAGAATCCTTGGCTGGAGTCACATGATCAATCACCGCCTTGATACGATCAGGGTCAAAAACCCTATCAAGCCCGCGACTAACCAGATCCATAATAGCCACTGGTGTTGTAATTTCATGGCAAAACACCATATCCAGCCGGAGTACATACACCCCTTCATAGGGCCTGTCCACCAGATGGGCATCAAAAATCTTCTCCGCAATCGTTTTTCCCATAGCGTCCTCCGTTTATACTTTTCGCCTTGGCGGCGTCAAAATCCAGTAAGCCTCAAGAGGAATATCCCGGGCATTCCGAAGAAGATGAGAAATACCCGATTCAAAGGCAATACTATCCCCTTGCTTCAAGAAGTAGGTCGTCCCCCCTAATACAAACTCCCCCTCCCCCCGAACAATAATACCAAGCTCCTTCCCCCTATGCCCAAAAGGTTCACTTCTTTTTTCCC
>JBKBIS010000218.1:0-3170 GCA_046294145.1 Brevinematales bacterium
CCCCAAATCACCATGATAGAGGGCAGGGAAAGTGATGGTCCTGCCAGAAGAAGAGCAAGTGCTGGACCCTGGCCCATACCAGCACCAATAAGCCCTTGAAGAATTGGAATTTCAGTAAGAGTTGCAAAATACATTAAAGCTCCAGAAATAGAGGCAAAAAAGTTTGCCTGCAAAGAATTTCCCCCTACAAGAGAAATCACCCATTGGGAAGGAATAAGTGCCTCATGTCCCGGTCGACCAAGAAGAAAACCTGCAAGAAGAACACCACCAAAAAGAAGTGGAATAATCTGCAAAGCAAAATCTCTCGTTGCTACCACCCAATCTACCAGCTCATCTTTTTTGAACCACAACCCGAGCATGATGCCCAAAATTCCCATTAAAACCACAGAGATCACCCATTTCCACTGATAGAGAAAATCCCAAATAACCAAATTCCCTTTTGATGGAGCCCAATTGAGAAAAAGTAAGATACCAATCATAGTCAGAAGATAAAGAGTATCTTGCCACAATTTGCGAGGCATTTCTCCCTCATGCAATTGAAAAAGTCTCTCATCAGCAAGTCTTGCCTCATCCTCACGACGAAAAATGAGATGCATCCCAAACCCTATCAAAACCGCAAACACCACCGCTCCTATGGCACGAGCCATTCCCAACCGAATCCCAAGTACTTTTGCGGAAAGAATAATTGCCAGTACATTAATAGCCGGGCCAGAATATAAGAAGCTTATAGCCGGACCTAGACCAGCACCCTTTTTATAGATCCCTTTAAAAAGAGGCAAAACCGTACACGAACATACGGCCAAAACCGCCCCAGAAATAGAGGCTACAGAATATGCAAGCCATTTCGGGGCTTTAGGCCCAAGATAACGGATCACTGCTTGCTGATTGACAAATACCGTAATTGCTCCGGCAATAAAGAATGCTGGAACCAAACAAAGAAGCACATGATGACGGGCATAATCAGCCAGCATAAGAAATGCCTCCTGAATAGCTAGCCAGACAAATTCCTTATCCCAAGGGAGCAAATAAACCACAAAAAAAATCAAAGTATATACAAAAAGCTTTCTATTAGGGGAAAATGCATTCGATGCCATATACTTCACACTCCTTCTTATTCTTATTCCTTTTGGACTTCAAAAAGTTTGCCCTGTACCCATAGCATCAAAGTCTTTGTCAGCAAAATGAGCAATAAGACATTAAGCAACACACCAAAAAATACACCAATCCAACTCAAAAAAAAATCAAAAGCTTGCAACAGCTTAAAAGAAGCCATCACAAAAGCTGCTACAGGAAAACCATATGCCCACCAAGATAGATCAAATGATATTTTTACAAACCAATGAAGAAATGTTAACAAAACAAATACAAAAAACACTGTAATCCAATAAAAGATTTGAGCAACCTCTCCATATTGCATCATCCTTACTAAAGAAACAGTCATCATAGAAGGAGGAGCAATCAAAATAAAGAGTGTAGCAATGAATTTCTCAGGCAAAGGATGATGAAAGATTAAACGATACAACAGTATAGAGAGAAAAATTATCCAAAAAAATCCTCCTACACTCGAGAAAAACATCTGAACCCAAACGGGAAAAAAATCCCCCAGCGCTGCCACAAGAATAAGACCAATCACAGGAATAAACCAGGAAGGATTCATATGATAAATTTCAAAGTAGGTTTGTTTTATCCAGGCAGAAATAATACCCACTGAGAGAAGTAGGTAGCAAAAACAATCTCAACACGAACAATTTCTCTCCAAATGCCGGCACCAAAGAACGTAATCCTTGAGCCACAAGTATCATGGCTATGGGAAAAGTAGCAAAAAAAGAGATCTCTACTGGATGAGTTATTTTCTTTTTCACACCTTCAAAAGCAAAAATCACTTTTAAGAGATACACTCCTCCTACAAAACCAAAGACTATTATTCCCAAACAAAACCACAGATTAGCCAGCAAGGGAAAAACAGAAGAAAAACTCCCCAGGTATCGGGTGACCATAGCGCCACCCATCAAACCCATCACTATCGAAAAAAGAGAGATAGGAACTATGGCAAGCTTTTTCATAAACACCTCAATATAATTTTAAAATTTCAGCAATCTGTTCTGGAGAAAGCACTTTGCCAGAACTCTTTACTTCACCATTGATCACAAGAGCTGGTGTACGCATGACGCCATAAGACATAATCTCATCAAGATTTGTCACCTTCTCTACAGTAGCCTCTCTTCCGAGCATGGCGAGTGCCCTTCGGGTATTCTCCTCAAGTCGAATACAATTAGGACATCCACTGCCCAGAATAGCAATTCGGATCATAGTTTATCCTCCTTATCTGTATATGATTTTTCTTCAACATTGACACACAAAGAGCATTCTCCTTTTTGTCTGAGGGAGAGTCGCTTTTGTCTTTGTTTCCTGTCTTTTTCTGTGATATCATCTTCTACTAAAGCTATCAATTCCCACAGCTTTTTTTCTAAGTTGGACGATCCCCTTACCAGGAAATATTTTACAAACCGTCCTTCTTTTTCTTCTCGAACTATTCCCAGCCTCTTCAACTCTTTCAAATGTCTTGAAATACCGTAAAATGGAATATCTAAAATATCACTGAGCTCACATACATAGAACCACTCTACCTCAAAGAGAAGCTTCACAATACGAAATCGCGTGAGGTCACTTAATACCTTGAAAACATCAAGTAGATCAGTACTGCGAAAATCATTTGCTTGTTTATGCATATATACAATTATACAAAAAAAGAAAGAAAAAGTCAAGTTTCATCACCAAGAATGCATGAAAGCCTGTTTATCTGAAAAACAGAAAAACCTCTGTGGTTGATGTCTTTCCAATAGGAGATACCATATCTAGAGTTTTTCTTGGGTCATGTGTCTGGAAAAGAATAAAACAAAGATTGTTTGAAACAAGAAGATATCTTTTGTTCTTTGAGCTTACTCGCATTTAGGCAAAACAACAAGAGAAATGTTTTTGCTTTTTCGCAATTTGCGAGAATATGACCTTTCCATTATAATAATTCTCAAGAGCGACAAGGAGAATAGGTATGAAAGTTATTATTCCCGTAGCTGGAGTAGGGAGCCGTCTTAGACCGCATACCCACGTAACCCCCAAGTCACTCATTCGCGTAGCAGGAAAACCTATCATTGATTATATCCTTTCTCAAT
>JBKBIS010000219.1:0-3091 GCA_046294145.1 Brevinematales bacterium
GTACTCTCTTCCATCAGGGGTAAACACTCCCTCGACAATACCCTTGTAGATACGTCTTTCTTCAGGAATGAAAATATCCTTTATTTCCCCCGTATATCTATCATAAATCTGTATTTTCGGAGCATCAAGAAGAGAAATATACAAATATCTCTCATCCGGTGAAAAAATAATATCCTTGGGTTGATGCCCCGTCCTGAAAGCTTTCACAAAACGGAAATGTGAATTAGTAGGCAAAAGCCGTACCCACACATTCGAAGGAACTCGTATGTCCGCCATCCACGATTTATAGCCTTGTTTTTGAAGCTCAAGAGTATATATCCCGGGAAGCAGATTGGTTCGAAAAGGAGTTATCCCCACCTTCGTTCCTCGAAGATATACTTCCACTCCTGTAGGGACCGTTTCCACCACAAATGGAATACACCACGCACTTTCCAATCCCACAAGACACAATCCCAGTACCAGTAGACGAAACATTAATCTTCCTTTTCTTGAAGTTTACGCTTATTCTTGACAAGACGATATATATCAGAAAGATTTTTGACAATCATTTGGTCTCCCCGTCTCTCTATTCTCCCCATATTATGATAACGCATGACATATTTTTCACACTCCTTCACATCAATACCACACCAATGAGCCACACTCTCGACCGTTACTCCTTCAAGAATAATCGGATCTGGCTTGTCATAGGTTGCAGGAACAATCCCCTTGAGTTCACAAAGCATAAGAAGGGTATCCAGTACTTTTGCCTCATCATCCTTGAGAGAAAGAATCTCCAGTTTTCTTGTGGCATCAAAGATACGTTTACTAAAAATCTTGATAAGAGAAAGTGCCCATTTAGGATTACTCACAAGCAGTTCATAGAAATTTTGCTTTTGAAGAACCACAAGCCTCACCGCCGTTTCAGCAATAGCTGTAGCATTTCTGGGAGCATTGTCAATGATGGCCATTTCTCCAAAAATAGCCGGTGGTTCAATAATATCAAGTGTTTTCTCACGATTGTCCTGTATCTTGGTCAATCTTACCTTGCCTTCCTTGATGATATAAAACTCATCACCCGGCTCATACTCACAGAATATGATATCCCCCGCATTATAACTCCGTTCGAATTTTTCCAATGCATCCATACCTTATAGCCCCTCCATTCGTTTCTTGGCCTGACGGGAGAAATCATCAATAGGGGGAAGCATCACTATCTTTTGCAAAATAGCTTTTTCATTCGCTGGCTGACCAAGGCTTTTGTAAATATCAGCAAGAATAAAAAGTATCTGTTTCACAGTAGGGGGATCCTTGACCTTTTTGAGAACCTCATTGGCTGTTTGAGCACATTCGTTGAATTTTTTTTGCTTGAAAAGAGCAGAAACAAGAAGAAGCTCTCCTTTGATGACCATCGCTGGATCCACATTGGTTAAATCCTTCTCCAGAAAAATCCTTGCCATCTTCTCAGCATTCGCATAGTCTCCCCCATCAGAAAACGCCTTTGCCTTATAAAAGGCATCCATAGCCTCTTTCGTACCAAGAACAGAGTGAGCATTGGAAAGATTTTGAGAAGTATCCTGAACCGTAATTGTGACACTATCTACCGTCGTCGTTTCCATAATCTTTTCAAGGGGCTGATAACTTTTTAGAAAGCCTGTCTTGAGAGCATCCTGACATATCTGAATCCGATACTCAGCCTCTTTGGCAAGATTCGTATCTCCATAATGTTTGAGATAACGCTGATATACCTGAATAGCCTGCGGATACTTCTTTTGATTGAGATAATACTCTCCTATCTTGAAAAGACCAATATTCGGAGCATAGATAACATTATTGCCAAGATAATTGTTCACTTTAATTCCAAGGTTTCGAAGTTGTCCAGAAAACACCCGCAAGAGTTTCTTCATAAGTTCCACATTAGTAGCTACATAAGTCTCAAACTCACTTGCCTTGAACTCAATGGTTATCACATCGGTAATAGCCTCTGCCACCTCCCCACGAGTATGACCAATAATCGCTGACTTTAGTCCAAAAAACTCCCCTATCTGAACAGGCTTATGAAGCTTTGCTCCTGTTTCTGGTTCTGTGAAAGTAAGCTCTACTTCACCTCCTTTCAGAATATAAAGAGTATCCCCAATCTCATGGTCAAAATATATCACCGAACCAGCTCGAAAACGCTTCTCTATGGGCATACCACTTTCCCCTCTGGAAGGGTCAATGGAAAGAAAGGAAATTGTTTGGCAAAACCTAACTTTTTGCAGAGTTCCCTATAAAAATGTATCGGTTTACCAATCAGTATTTTTTCTCCATCGGCGATAAAAAGTTGCTGATAATGATTGGGAAAATGAGAAAAGAAAGACAGAAAATCAGTACTCCCATAAAAAGGAATACCCTCTCGTATAACCAATCGAATATCAGAAAGATCTGCCCTGACCAATGCCTCATAAGGATTGTGAGAGTTTCCACCTCGAACCACAGTAAAGTTGGCCTTTTTCTTTTCCTCTATTTGCCCTTCATCAAAAAGTCTCAGCGCTCTGGCTGCATTCACTGTCACCATCCGCACAAGAAGAGCTGGATCAAGTTTCTCTCCATACATTTTCTCATAAAGACTTGAGGCAAACTGAATTTCATCCAGGATGTGAAGTCCTCCAGACATCGGTGAATCTGTTCCCAGTGCAACATTTACACCTGCCTCAAGAAGCTCTTTCACAGGGGCTGTCGTTTGAAACATATAGTAGTTAGAAGACGGACACCACACCAGGTTCGCCTTCTGTCTGGCAAGTATTTCAATGTCTCTCTCACTAAGGGCTATCCCATGAATGAGAACTGTATACTCATCCAATGCCCCCATCTCCATGAGAATATCCACTCCAAGGGTAGCTTCCTCATCAAAACCCTCTTCTAAATGGGTAATAAAAGGAATATTTTTCTTTCTCGCTTCGCTATGTTCGATCGTTATACCCCTCCCCCATCGAAGATCATAGCTTGAACACTCATGTTCAAGGGTGTAATCCGAAAGAACAAAAACAGGAAGATTATGTCTTAAACAGCCCGGAAAAATACCAATTTAAACCCATTAGCCGAAAGTTTTTGAGAAAAAGAGGGGGGACGG
>JBKBIS010000021.1:0-12799 GCA_046294145.1 Brevinematales bacterium
CCCCCCTATATTGTGAAAAAAAGAGAAAAAGAAGGTCTTCCTCTTCTTACCTCAGAAGATGAAGAACGATATCAGAGTGTTCTTGCCTCTCTTTACGGTTCTGTGGCTGCACCAACGGCTTCTTTTCATTTTTCGGAGAACCTTTTAGAAGAAATAAAAGCAAAAGGAATCACAATAACAACCCTGACCCTCCACGTAGGACCAGGAACTTTTCGGACTATCTCTCCTGAAGAAAAAGAATTTCACATCCATAGAGAATGGATTACTATCCCCCAAGAAACCATTGATACCCTCATTGAAACTAAGAAAAGAGGGGGAAGAATTATTGCCGTTGGTACTACCTCTACCAGAGCCCTGGAAACCATGGGACAACTTTTTCCTGACAAATGGCAACCGTATAGTGGCTACACCGATCTTTTCATTTACGGGAACTTCCCTTTCCAGGTTATCGACGGACTCATCACCAATTTTCATATGCCTTATTCTACCCTTCTTCTCCTTGTTCAAAGCTTTGGAGGCAAAGAAAGAGTCAAAGCAGCTTACCAGCATGCCCTCTCTCATAATTACCGTTTTTTGAGTTATGGAGACGCCATGTTTCTGTGGAAAAAAGATTGACAGAAACAAAAGCCCCTTCTATAATTAAAGCTCCATCAAGAGAAACAACAATATATCCGCTCTTGAAAAAGGAGTGTTGTCATGCCCAGACCAAAGAAATGTCGTCATATTCATTGTAAACCTTGCATTTCTGGCTTCAAACCTATAGGACGCCCCTCTCATACTCTTGAAAAAATCATTCTGAAAATAGATGAGTTTGAAGCCATTAGACTTGCTGACTTAGAAGACCTGTACCACGAAGAGGCTGCCAGACAAATGGGTATATCCAGGCCAACCTTTGGGAATATTCTGACTCGTGCTCATCAAAAGATTGCTGATGCTATTATCAATGGCAAACTCCTTGTTATCGAAGGTCATGAGACAAATACACCATGGCCGGAATAAAAACCTTTTCTGCCTACCTGGAAGACGATGAGAACTGGTTGAGAAAAAACAAAAATCTCTAAGAAGCCGAGGTAAATCTTTTACAGACCCTCATGACCCCATTTATCGCGGTATAGAAAAGGAAGCTTTGCCGCTCTCAAAGGGCTAAAATCATTTGCTTCACATAAAACGAATTACAAACTTACGCATTTTACAAAAAACACTGGAAAACCTTTTACAAAAACTTAGAGTGTCCCTCATCATTTAATTTGTCACATCTTTATCGTTTAGTTCGTCATATTATACGATAATATATGTCACACTAAATGATTAGTAACACTTAGAAAGCTATTACCTTATTTCAGCTTGAAACCATTTTCAGCTGAAACATCATCATAGCAAAAGTCCGCACCTCCCATGCCCTGCCCTACGGTAATTCCCTCACCATCTCAAGGGCATACCACGTTTTCTTTCGCAGCTCTTCATAGACACGAAGCATTTCCTCCGAAGGCGTTTCCACAAAACTCATAAGCCCATTCGCCTGAAAGAGAAGATTTTCGTACGCCACCCTGAGAGCCTGACTACGTCCATCACCCCCCGATTGATAAAGTACTTTGAGTGTTGTCTGAGCAATTATTCTCACCTCTCGAGCACGAACCGTCACATCTCCTGCAGAATACATACCGTTAGTATACAACATACAGAGATAGCCAAGCGAAAGGTATCCCAAATACGCCTGACTATACCATACATCCGTCGCAAAGCCCAAAGAAACCACAAAAAACAGACCAAAAAACCATTTTTTCATCCTAATAACTCCTTGACAGATGTATCGGAAAGAAGAAAGGAAAACTTCACGAAGAACCCTCTTTTTTGAAAAGAGTCTGAATAGCCAGAAAATATTTTTCCAGTGCATCTATCCCTTTTTCAGTGAGATAAATCTCTGTTCTTCGAGAAGACACAGTTTCCACGCCGACATAGCCAGCCTTCTCAAGCCGCTTAATTTGAACCCAGAGATTTCCACTGGTAAGCCCTGAAATCTCTTTTAAACAAGAGAACGAAAGCCTTCCCCTTTCTGCCTGCAAGAGACCAGTCATAATTAAAAGCCGTGCCTTTTCATGAATCAGTGGATCAAGAAAAACCTCTACCAACCCTTTTTCCTTAACCTTGCCAGAATCTCAAGAAACACAAAAAGCCCCACGTAAGAAAAACCAAACACAAGAAGAAAGGCCCACCCTACTCCTCTCAGTGTCTGAGGAACCCAAAAAAGAGCCAGAAGTCCCCCACACACAGACCATATACCAACAGCAAGAAGTGACCATACTGACAAAAAAGCCCCATACATCACATACACAAAACCAACTCCAACAGCCCAGAGAGAAAAAAGATACCACCAATTTCCCTGAAGTAAAATCCAGACATGAAGCACAAGAAAAACCACAACACATATTCCATCCACAATCAAAAGGGGTCTGCCTATCACCTCAAACAGAGTTTGGAAAAAAGACTTATCAAAAGAGAGATTTTTCCAGGCATGAAACTTGAGAACTCCTCCCCCAACAACAACCAGTATCCCAATCACCAGCCAGACCCACACCGAAGAAAACCAGAATTTTACAAAGCCTTCTGGATCAAACACAAGCCAAACACCCACAATCGTGAGAAAACTTCCCAGCGAACCTATAAGAAACCGCATAGAAAAAGAAAGCAAGAACCGTTCAAAGACTTTCCGCCGCTTAGCAAAAAGTGATCTCACTTCAGAAATCAATTCAAGAACGCGCTGAATCTCTAAATCCTGCATAGTCTTCTCCTACCTGGGATAGTAAGGCTCTCCTCCCTCTATGCCAATCAATCCAGCCGTTTTATCCCAGAGAAGTCTCATACGATTGGTACCCACCGCAAGCGTAATCGCAAAAACCTCTGGATAAATCTTTCCCCACGTAAAACGCCCCCGCCACACAGGCCTTGAAAGAGAAATTCCTTCTCCAACATTGGCTTCCACCAACTGTCCCCGAGCATCAATGAAAAGAATTCTCGGGAGAAAGGATCTCTTTTGCCAGCCATCAGAAAGAGAATCCAGATACACCTCTCCATCAAGCGTCACAACAAAACCCAGCGTATAAACAAAGAGAAAACTACCGCTGTGAGAAACCTTCCATTCAATCCGAACATCAGATTCATTATCCTCATCATTGAGAATCACAAACCTGCTCACTTCCCATCGGAGAGTATCCCCTCTCCCATTCGTGAGTTCCTGAACCATGCCCACACGCATCGGAAAAAGAGAAACCGAAGGAAGCATCAGAGCCTGAACAAAACCAGGAACAAAAACCAAAAACCACCAGATTTTATTCGTCTTCCAGATCATCTTCAGAAAACTCTTCAATATCACTCTTGAAGTGATCCAGCGTCGTACTGGCAAGCTTGGAATCAAAATCTTTTCTTCCCGAAAACATACTCTGATAACGTTCATAAACCCCAAGAGACTTCTCTGTATCCCCATTATCTTCATAAAGCTTGGCCAGAAGAAGTGCCACCCTAACATCAGAAGGGAACTGTTCAAGGTACTGCTCACAGAGTTGAGCAGCCTTGTAATAATGCTTCTGCTCTACCTCTATACGTATAAGCCCAATAAGAGCATACTTATTGGTACTATTCTCAAGCACTTTGTTGTAGATAGCGGCTGCCTCTGCATATTTCCCTATACGGATATAACTATCCCCTAAACGAGTAAGAATCCTGTCATTATCCGGTTCTTTATCCAGGATCTTTTTCCAGTACTTGATAGCATCACGAAAACGACGCTTTCCTCGAAGTGAATCTGCAATTCCATACAGAGCATAAAAATTGTTTCTATCTATCTCAAGAGCCCTCTGATAATAATCTATAGCCTTGTCATACTGCTTCCAGTTTCGATAGATATTTCCGATCATAGTCAGGATATTGATAAACTTGGGATTAACATCAAGAAGCTTCTTCCAGTACTCAAGAGCCTGGTTATACTTTTTGTTCTTGTAATAGAGATCTCCCAATCCCATAAGGGCAAACTTATTGCGAGGATTTAGCTCAATCGCCAGAAGATAATACTTCTCACTCTGCTCAAACTCCCCCAATTTTCGATAGGCATCAGCAATACGCGTATAGATAAGAAAATCCTGAGGATTGAGCCTCACTATCTCAAACCAGTAATGCAAAGCCTTGTCCCAATCCTTCAAACCTCGATAACTGTCTGCAATACCGGCCAAAGAACGCTTGTGAATAGGATCAAGTTCCAGAGCCCTCTCATAGTAAGGAATCGCCTCTTCAAAATAAAGCTGTTCCCTGAGACAATCCCCAAGTCCAGCCAGAATGTCTGCCTTCTCATCCGAGGTTGCCTCATCCATTTTCTGGTAAAGTTCGTTGTAGATTTTCTGGGCTTCTTCATAATCCTGTTCTTTCAAAAGTTCTTTAGCCCTTTCTAATTGTTCTTGCATACTCATACGTTGCCTCCCTTTTATTGTATCCTTTACTCAACCATTTTAATTATAACATAAAATTTCTTTTTTGGCAAAAATTTACCGCTTCTTTACCTTGATCTGAACGAAGCTTCACCGTTCGACACCCATACAGAACAACTATCTTCACATAAAAAATCAATATGTACCCTATTCTATCTTTTTCCAAGTTTTGTCTACTTATAGAGTTCTTTTTTTACGGAGATAGAAAAATAGAAAACATCTCACTTTCCGTGAACACTCCCAGAGAGCTTTTCTTGTCCCACCTCAAGATGACCATCACTTCTTGTGGTTTAGCCACTGAGAAAAAATGAAAGCCTCTTCTAGCATCGCAACAGAAGCAAATGCTATTACCTTGTTTCAGCAAACCCTTTTCTTTAGCTGAAACAAGGTAATACCCACATATCGTCGTACCATTCTTTATCCCCCACACCTATCATGACTCACTCTCATCCATGGAACAAGCCCCAAAAAATACCCTCTTCTCTATTTGCATTTTTTCTTTTTCTTTCTTTACAATAACACAACAACCAGAAGGGGTGTTTCATGCTCAAAAAACGTATCGGTATTCTTACCTCAGGAGGAGATTGTCCAGGGCTCAATGCTGCCATTCGTAGCCTTGGCAAAACAGCTATTCTGCATCATAATTTTGAGGTGATTGGCTTTCTTTCTGGTTTTGAAGGACTTATAAACAATGAATACATTATCCTTGATGAAGACAAACTTTCCGGTATTCTGACTTTAGGAGGGACCATTCTTGGTACATCTCGAGAAAAGCCCTTCAAAAAATACGAAAGCGAGTCAGAAAAGGTGGACTCTAAACCAGAACTCATCAAAAAAAATTACGAATCCTTGGGACTCGAATGCCTCATCTGCATAGGAGGAAACGGCACCCAAAAAACCGCTCACAAACTCTCTAAAATGGGGTTAAATATTATAGGCCTTCCCAAGACAATTGATAATGACATCTGGGGCACAGATATTACATTTGGTTTTGATTCAGCTGTCAGTATTGCCACAGATGCCATAGATAGACTCCATACCACAGCCAATTCTCACCGTCGAATTATGGTAGTAGAGGTCATGGGACACCATGCGGGATGGCTTTCTCTTTATGCCGGAATTGCCTCAGGAGGAGATGTTATCCTTCTTCCAGAAATACCTTATACTCTTGAGACAATCGCTGATTACTTAGAAAACCGTTTCCGAAGAAGAAAGCCCTATTCCATTGTAGTAGTGGCTGAAGGTATCTCTATTCCCGAATCTCTAAGAGAAAAATACTACTCCCCAGCCCATTACATCGCTGATTCTATCCAGAAACTTACCGGCCTTGAATGCCGGGAAACCATCCTGGGATACGTTCAGCGAGGAGGCGCCCCAACCGCTTTCGATAGAATCCTTGCTACAAGACTTGGAAGCTATGCCATTCACCTTATCACCAAAAAGAAATTTAACCGCATGGTATGTGTAAAAGATGGAAATATCGACTCTATCAAGCTTGATGAGGTAAGTGGACGCCTCAAGTTAGTTAACCCAGATCACCCCATGATAGAAGAAGCAAGATCCCTTGGAACCTGTTTCGGAAACGAAAACAGGAGGTAGAGATGGAAATACTATCCTGGCTTATTGCGGCTATTATTATTGTTTTAGGGGTTTTTATTTTCTTTAGCATATTCTCTGCTTTTGGAAAACTAAAAAACTACAACAAAATGATAGCCAAAGCCCTTGAAAAAGGCGACTATACCAAAGCTGAAAAAATAGCTCTTCGTTATATTGATGTGTATCCACAAGACTTTGTGCTCAAGTTCTACCTTGCCCAGGCCTATGAAGGACAAAAAAACTATGCCAAAGCCATTTTCTACTATGAGAAGGCAGCTCTCCTTGCATCCAATGAAACCGATACACATCTCCGTTCCCAGTTTTACCTACGAATCGCTGAATTATACCGCAGGCGTCAACAATACAAAGAAGCTCTGGGTTACTACGCCCTCGTATTGGACAAAGACCCAAACAACCTCAAAGCTCTTCTTTCTGCAGGAGAAAGCTGCTATCATCTCGAATTATATCCCAAAGCGCGGGAACACCTCAAAGCCTACACAAGTCTCAAACCCGACAATGTAAAAGCCCATTTTCTGTTAGGAGAGGTCTGCGAAAAACTCGGGTATTTTGAAGAGGCTCTGGAAAGTTATGATGAAATTATTGAAAACTATCCTGAGATAGATGAGGTCCTTACCACCAAAGCCATGCTTCATGCAGCAAAAATTTCAAGTAAACTACAAAATTATCAAAAAAGCGAAACCTATCTCAGAAAACTTCTTCCTCTGGAAGAGTATTATGAAGATGCTCTCAAGCTTCTTGTCTCTCTTTTCATTCTCACCAATCGATTGGAAGATGCTATTCAACTCACAAAAGACTTTGAAAAAAAGGTTTCACTTATCACCCGTTCAGAACTCTATTTTCAGATTGGGAATGGCTATTTCAAAAAATCAGATTACTATACTGCTCTCCAGACATGGAAAAAAGGCTTTCAGGACAACCCGTCCCATCCTCAACTGCGGGAACTCATAAACCAATATAGCGACATTTTATCGCATAAAGGTATGGAAATCTACTTTGGCAATGATCAACATCTTCTAGAAAAATTCATAGAAGAGGGATTCTCCACGAAGGATATCCGAAGTAGTTATCAAGAAAATCACTACAGCATTCTTCAGGTACAGGAAAGCATAGTTGTTCTGTACCGTGCTCCTTTCGCTTTCAAAGACAAAGAGATCGCCCACATAGAACATATCCTCAAAACAAGATTTAACGCTGCACCTTTCTTTACTCTCTATTCTCTGTATGGTATTGAGAACTGGGACGAAACTAAGCTTAAACAACAAAATCAGATAGAACTCGTTTCCGGAAAAACTTTTATCCAGTGGATAGAAGAAACCTACTCCCGTTTCAAACAAAAAAATTTATCTCTTCTCCAAAATCATCCGGAGACTAAATAACATCAATCAACCCAGAGCATGTATACTCCTACACCTTTCAGGTAAATAACTCCCTTTATTCTTGAGAGTTTTTTCTTACTTTGTTAAATATTTTCCAGAATCGTATCCGATACATAGAAGTAGCATGGAGGCTTTATGGCTCTACGAAAACACCGAATTGAGGAACTTCTCACTATTACCGAGAAGCTTAACCATATCAAAGACATTGATGCCCTCCTTGATCTCATTCTTTACGAAGCCAGATCCTTTACGGGAGCCGAAGCCGGCTCTATATTTCTCAGAGAAGGAAACTTCCTCAAATTTAGTTACGTACAGAATGATGCCCTCGCCAAAATTGATGAAACTAACAACAAGTACATTTACTCTATCTTTGAAATTGAAATTAACGAGTATTCTCTTGCTGGCTATGTAGCCAAAACAGGTGAACCTCTTCTCATACCTGACGTTTATAACCTCAAAAACACCGCCTACCAGTTCAACAAAGATTTTGATAAGATTGCCCACTATCGTACAAAATCAGTTCTCACGGTTCCCCTCATTACCTCACAGGGAAAGGTTATTGGCGTCATGCAGATTATCAACAAAAAATCAAACGATGGGAAAATCATCTCGTTCACAAAAGAAGATATGCGTTTAGTCAATTTCTTTGCCAACAATGCTTCGGTAGCCATAGAAAAAGCCCGAATGACACGAGAAATCATTCTCCGTATGATCAAAATGACAGAACTTCGAGATCCAAAAGAAACAGGCAATCACGTTAACCGTGTAGGATCTTATGCGATTGAGATCTATGACCGGTGGGCAAAACAAAAACATATTCCAGAAAAGGAAATTCGAACCTACAAAGACACCTTACGTATCGCAGCCATGCTCCACGACGTAGGTAAAGTGGCGATCTCTGATATAATCCTCAAAAAACCAGCCAAACTCAACCTGGAAGAGTTTAGTGTTATTCAGGCACACCCCGTGTATGGGGCACGTCTTTTTTCAGACAGTGTTTCGGATTGGGACACCCTCTCCGCTGAGGTTTCTCTCAATCACCATGAGAAATGGGATGGCACTGGCTATCCAGGCCATATCAAAGATATTTATACAGATCCCGTTCAGATAGGGCCTGGTAAAAAAGGAGAGGAAATACCTATATCAGGACGTATTGTGGCCCTAGCCGATGTTTATGATGCACTTATTTCAAGAAGAGTCTACAAAGAACCCTGGGACGAGGAAAAGGTTCTTGATCACATTCGTTCACAGAGCGGTAAACACTTTGACCCTGAGGTAGTAGATGCTTTCTTCGCTATTTACGATGTGATTCGTGCTATTCGAGCCAAATACAGTGATGAGGCAACTCCATGACCTTCAAACCCCTTACTGAACTAACACAAGACATAACTTCTCTTCCTCGTGGAGGATATCTCATCGATACCTCGGTAGGATATATCCAATTTGGTTCCCCACCTGAAACGCTGAAGGATACCATTTTTCTTCCCAAAGGGGTGCCTCATTACTTTGTTCTCCCCATGGAACATTTTCATCCGGCTGTCGGAATGAGCGTAGCAGAAATAGAATTTCCCATCTATTACAACTATTTTCTTAAAAAAACAAAAACCACCATTTATGTCCAGCCAGACCATATTCAAAACCTTCGTATCGTCCTTCAGGAATCTATATTCGGTCCAGAAAAACTCCATATTGAACCAGAAATAGATAATCCAGAGTCGCATGGCATTCCTCCTCTTGAGAAGGAAATAGCCTACTTTCGCGGTGGAAGAACACTAGAAGAAATGGTGGATCTTCAGCCTATTATGAAAGAGGGTTTCTGGATTGGAGAAGTGCATATTCAGCCCCAGAAAGAAGGTGGGTTTCTTGTTCAAGATGGTTTAAGAAAACTGACCATTCCGAAAGAACTTAATTTTCAAGCTATTTTTGAACTGGGAGATACTTCGGCAGAACCTTTTAAACCTCCTCTTTTAGGCATTACCTGTCTTGGACCTTCTCATGGTTTTGATCCCTACCAGAATACCTCTGGTTTTATAATCTGGATCAACAAGAGTGGAATCATGGTTGACCCTCCAGTGAATTCTACATTCTGGCTAAGCCAATCTAATGTCAATCCAAAACTCATCGATAGTATTATCCTCACCCACTGCCATGCTGACCATGATGCAGGAACCTTCCAGAAAATCCTGGAAGAATTTCGTGTCAAAATTTATACCACCCCTACAGTAATGCAAAGCTTTCTTCGGAAATATTCTGCCCTCACACGCATTCCAGCAAGTAGGCTTATGGAAATGTTTGATTTCTGTCCAGTTACCATCCACAAACCCATCAATATCCATGGGGCTCTTTTTACCTTCTTTTATACCTTGCATTCCATACCGACTGTAGGCTTTCGATTCATCTATCGAAACCGAACCATGGCCTACTCCTCAGATCACTTAAACCATCCACCAACTATTGAGAAACTCTACGAACAAGGCATCATCGACGAAAAAAGAAAAAAACAGCTTCTCAATTTTCCGTGGGATAGTGATATTATTTACCATGAAGCAGGAATCCCTCCACTCCATACGCCGGTGAGTTATCTCAATACCCTTCCAGAAGAAGTCCAGAAAAAAATAATTGTTTACCATATTGCAGAGAAAGATTTTCCCAAAGAGACATCTCTAACCCTTGCCCGTTTTGGAATTGCAAGCACAGTGTATCCCCCTGTAGAAACCCATCAGTTTGAAGAGGCTTATGAGATTCTCGATGCCTTTAGCCGTATTGAAGTCTTTCAGGGACTTCCTTTTGAACGCATCAAAGATCTTCTCCTTGTGGTGAAAAAAGAATCCTTCAAACGAGGGGAAACTATCATCAAAAAAGGTACAAAAGGAGATAAGTTTTACCTCATCTTCTCTGGAAACGTAGTTATTGAGGATGAAGATGATGAAAAGAACCGAAAAATATACGGAAATTACGAATATTTCGGAGAAATTTCCCTCGTCGAAGACACTCCTCGCCAGGCAACAGTCAAAGCTCTTACCAATGTCGAGGCCTTTGTGATTGAAAAAGATGCCTTCTTAAGATTGGTAGAAAATACTCCTATCCTTGAGAGAATCAAACATGTCGCCAGACTCCGGAATGGTGAAACCTGGTCCGTCATCAAAGCGAATCCATATTTTGCCCCCCTTACATCAGCACAGATTACTGAACTGGAAAATAAACTTCACCGAAGGGCAATAGAGAAAAACACCATTCTCCTCGAAAGGGATAAACCATGTTCCTCTATTTTTATTCTCGCTTCTGGGATCATAGAAAAAGAGGATGGTTCTCTTGTTAAAGAAAAAGGATCTTTCATAGGAAATCCTGTCTGCATTCGAGAAAGAAAAATAGCTGATGCTACATATCGAACCAAAGAAGCTTCTATTCTGTACGAAATCCCTATCGCCGACTTTTTGAAATTTCTTGACCACAATCCAGGTGTGTGGATGCATATAGTCTTTCAGGGATGACTCTTTTCTTCAGAAAATATCTTTCTGTGCAAATAATCCATATCTTTATAAGACGAAAAGCTGTATCCGTTGAAATTTAAAACATCTGCAAAATTGATGTCTTAACACAAAGGGAGAATTTCCTCAGGTGAATAAAGTAGTCTAAGTTGCTTTCGTCCCTTTTTCCCAGAGAAGGCTTTCGTGGTGAGAAGTAAAAATACGGCTATTACCTTGTTTCAGCTACAAGACCTTTTGCTGAAACAAGGTAATAGCTATACATCTCCGGGAAATACTCATAGAAAATAGTTTTCTCCTATGCGTACCAAAAAGAAAATGTATATCTCATTTTCATTTAAACAGATCTCAAGATATGTAGTCCATTTTGTGTATTTAAAAAAATTGATAGAACACTTTTCCAAAAAAAACTTCCCTGAAATATTGACAAAAAAGTGAATTGTCTTACAATAATTGAGAAAAGAGAAATCTTTTTGGCGGAGGAAACTATGGCACAGGTATCACAAGACAACCGTAAGTATATTTTTCAAAAACGGTTGCAAGAAGCATTGACGGCATGGGGGTTTTTGCTTCCAAATCTGATCGGATTTTTGCTTATCACGTTTTTCCCGATTTTCTTCACGTTTTATCTTGCATTTACAGAATGGGATGGACTGTCATATGCAAGTCCTGCCAAGGTAAGAGTGGCATTCAAGAGAATGACAGATGCCACCAACACCACCATTACCATTCCATCGGGGACAAAGCTTTCGGTAAAAACCCGAAAGGTTGGTTACAAAGATGCCCAGGTTCCCATTACTTACAAAATCCTGCAAGAAATTGTACTCACCCCTGAGAACAATACTCTTTCTCTAGGGGACATGAATGCTCTCAGACAATGGACTTTTTATACCAACGAAAAAGGACAGGTATTGGATATTGTGAGTGAAAAACTCCCAACAGAAATTCCTGTCGTAAAAGAAGGGGATCTTTTCTTTTCTCGAACAGAGATTATGTCGGCAAACCTTCGATGGGCAACACCGGTAGAAGGAGTAGCTATTGGACTTGATTTAACCAAACCTGGTCATGAAATAGTTATCCGAAGCACCAAAAACGAAAAAGTCATTATTTCTCCTGGCACAATGATAATCGCTGATATGTTTGTAAAACTTCCTGAGGCTCCTCGCGATAGAGAGTGGTTTTTCGAACTTCCACAGGGTGTTACCATTCCTACCGGCAAGGTTGAATCCACACCCATTGCTGTCCAGGCAACAGAAACAGGAGAAATGGGTAGTGAAACATCCCTCTTGGGAATGAAACTCAAGATTGAACCAGCAGTAGAAGGGATTGAAGCTTACATCAAGTTTGTTCAAGCTACGGGAAATAATGGTCTTCAGTTTGTAGGACTCAGAAATTTTGAGGATATTCTTCTCCGTGATACTCGCTTCAAGGAATATCTCTTTAATACCTTTATCTTTCTTTTGGGGATTCCTCTGGGAATGATGGTTTCTCTGATCATGGCTCTGGCTATGAATATGCCACTCAAAGGTATTGTGGCCTTCCGTGTGATGTATTTTCTTCCTGTGATTTCCAATATCGTGGCAGTTGCTCTTGTCTGGAGATGGTTCTTGAATCCGGATTATGGTATCATCAACGGTATTCTAAGAACTATTGGTATCCCCAATCCCCCCAACTGGCTGGGTGATAAAACATGGGCAAAGGTATCTATCATTGTAGTAGATGTATGGAAGGGTGCAGGGTACAATATGATGCTTTATCTTGCCGGTCTTCAGGGCATCTCTCAGGATTTCTATGAAGCTGCAGAGATTGATGGAGCCACCCCATGGCAACAGTTCTGGCATATTAC
>JBKBIS010000220.1:0-3050 GCA_046294145.1 Brevinematales bacterium
TGGTTGGCTTCTTTGGAAAAGTAAAGAACGAAAGTAATTCCTTGAGAGGAAGTGGCTTTAAAAAAGATTTTCTTGGATAGTTGTTTCACAACTATAAGAAACTTTTTTGAGTAAAGCAACCACAATGGGAAAAAGTAAACAAAAAAAGTTTCTAAAAGTTGATTTTTTCTTTTCTTTTTCTTATAATAAATAAGAAAAAATTATTCGATATCAAAAAAAATTATTTGCACAGTGCAGAAATATCCTTCAATATGTGCATTTTGCATGGTTTGTGCAAGATTCTAAAAAATATCTTTTCATGCGTAAGTTTAAATCAGGAAATACCGATACTTAGAGAAGTGAGGATGTGCTATACTTTTGGTATAGTTTTTGCTTTGTGTTGTGGGCTTTGCTAAATACTTCAATACGTAAAAGAAGGGGATAAGATGAAGGATCTGCTCGCAATATGGTGGGGAGAGGAGCTGAAATATCAGCATCCTCTCGGCGAGGTCTTGCGTTCCATGGAAGGCGAAGAGGTATTAGAAGGCCTTCGGAAAACCATTCGAGAGGGGATAACAAAACTTCGCACATCTTCTTTACAGGAGTTGGACGGAAAGTGGGAGTGTCAACTCACGACTCCTGTTCGCTTTGCTGGTACCTATACTATTCCTCTTGTGATTCAAAAGGTGGTAGAGAAGGATGGGCTTTTTCTTGTCTGGGCTGAGCTTTCTGAACCTCTTCGTCAGATTCATTCTCTGGTGAAACAACGGGATATTCTGGCAGCAGAATCTCTCAAAATTCTTGATATGGTTTCTAAGAATATCATCAATGAATCCTCTGCTAAAATTTCAGCACAGCGGATTCTTCAAAAGTTTTCAGAACTTCTGGGGGCGAGAGCAGCTATTATGAGGCTTTTTACTCGTGGAAGGTGGGGGCATTATGCTTCCTATGGGTTGAATTCGAATTATCTTCGTGAAAATCATGAGATATATATTGATATTGTGCCGTTTTATCGTCGACTCATTCGGGAAATGCGGCTTCAGATTACTGAGAATCCAGTAGAAGATCTTAGTACTTTAGCATCAGACCTTTCGAAGATTGTTTCTCCTTTATCCATGGTAGTGAGTGTTCCGCTTATCAAAAACAAGGCTATTCGGGGGTTTATCAGTCTCGCTTTTGATGAGCCGAAGCCTGTTCTTTACTTTATGACGGATGTGCTTGAAAACTTTGCCAATGAGTTTGCGTTCATTCTGGAAAAAAATGAGTATTACCTTTATATTGTGGAAAGTAGTGAAAGGCTTAAAAAGATGAATCTTGATATTGTCACGTCGTTGGTGAATGCTACAGAAACAAGGGATAGTTATACTACCGGTCATTCGATGCGGGTGGCGACGTATGCGGTTGAACTTGCCCGTCATCTTCACTGGGATGATTATGAGCTTGAGAAGCTAAGTATTGCCTCTCTTCTTCATGATATTGGAAAAGTGGGTATCCCTGATGCTATTCTTTTGAAACCTCTTCCTCTCAATGAGATGGAGTACAATATCATGCAACTTCATCCAGATTTTTCAGCCAATATTGTGGCCAAAGTGGAAAATCTTCAGGATATTGTTCCCTGGGTTCGTTTCCATCATGAATACATGGATGGGAGTGGTTATCCCTATGGTTTGAAGGGTAAGGATATTCCTCTTGGTGCGCGTGTACTTGCTGTGGCGGATGCCTTTGATGCTATGACCTCTGATAGGCCTTATCGGAAGGCATTAAGCCTTGATCAGGTAGAGGAGATTCTTAGGGAGGGAGCAGGAAAACAATGGGATGCTGAGATAGTCTCTCTTGCCGTTCGTTATCTTGATGTGATTTATGAACGGGAAACCATGATGAAGGAAAGTCGACTCGAGGATTTTCGTGCCATGATGTTTCGGCTCAATCTATTAAATGGTCTCTATCTTTTTGAGTATCTCCATGAAGAGGTGGAATCCCTTTTGAATAATAATGTGCCTTTCATATTTGGTTCTATGAAGCTACCGGATACTGTGCATCAACTTTCATCTTCAGCAAAGAAAAAGATTATTCATACTGTGACGGATATGGTGAAGAAATATCTTCATTATCCTGTTCTGGTGGCAAGGAAGAGCTATCTTCAGTTTGTTTTTCTTGCTCCCCAGTATGATAAGCAGCTTCTCCAGAGTCAGCTCAAGAGTTTTTCCTATCATGTGTATGAGCGGACGGATATAATGATGGAGATGGTTTCCTATGAATATCCTGAAGAGAAATATGAAGTGCCTTCTGTGTTTGATAACTTTTCTCATTTGAGAGACTCCAGGTAGCGTACTGGAAGTCATCTTTTAACTGGAGAGGAAGAGGGATTTTTGCTTTTTTCACTTTTCTTACCTATACTAATAGGTATAGGAGGCAGTAATGTTCTCGGACAGAAATTTTCTTCAGCGTATTGTGGAAAAGCTTTGTGATGAAAATTCGTATTCTCAACTTTACCACTATGCCTATCGTGATGTTCCTATGCCATCTGTGTCTGAACTTGAAGAGATATTGGTGCTTTTGAGGAGTGTGATTTTTCCAGGGTATTTTGGTCCTTCGGAGATGAATTCGGTGACCATGCCTTTTTTTATTGGATCTGCCGTATCGGAAATATATCGGCGTCTGGTGGAACAGGTGAAACGAGGATTTTGTTTTGATTGTGCTCCAAGGGAAAAGAATTGCCCTGATTGTGAAAGAAAGGCTATTGAGATAGTGAAAGTGTTTCTTGAGAAGCTTCCTGAAATTCGCAGGTTTTTAGCTACAGATGTAGAAGCGGCGTATGCCGGGGATCCTGCTGCGAAAAACAAAGGGGAGACTATTTTCTGTTATCCCAGTATTTTAGCTCTTTTTCACCACAGGGTAGCCCATGAGCTTCTTTCCCTGGGAGTACCACTTATTCCAAGAATTATTTCTGAGATGGCTCATTCTAAAACGGGGATTGATATTCATCCCGGGGCAACGGTTGGGGAGTATTTTTTTATAGATCATGGAACGGGAACTGTGATCGGAGAAACCTGTATCATTGGAAACAATGT
>JBKBIS010000221.1:0-3039 GCA_046294145.1 Brevinematales bacterium
CCCCAGCGATGTCTCTACCCCGTCGGTTTTCAAATTTTCCACCTCATTAATACCCACCATGATTATAAGTTTGGTTGGTTCAGATGATCAGGAGTATCTCTACAACCTTGCAGAAAACCAGATCAAGGCCAAGATTGAACAAACCCCTGGAGTGGCCAGTGTGAGTCTCAATGGAGGAATAAAGAAAATCGTCTCCATCGAAGTATACAAAAACCGCATTGAAGCCTATGGTATGAGTATTGAATCCATTGCCAACATATTGGCCCTTGAAAACCAAAACCAGGCTGGCGGATATACCTATGAGGGAGTCTATAAATACCTTCTTCGCACACAGGGAGAATTCAAAACACTTGAAGACATAGAAAATGTGGTCATAACCGTCAAAAATGGTATTCCCATCCGTGTGAAAGATGTGGCTAAAGTTTCCTATGCCAATAGTGATACCCAGGGTATTGTGAGAGTGAATGGAAAACCAGCTGTCAGTCTCACCATTTACAAACAGGCAGATAGAAACACCGTCCAGGTTTCCAAAGATATTCACAAAACCCTTGATGAACTCACCAGAACACTTCCGCCTTCTATCAAGATACAAACCATACTGGATACAGCAGAATCTATCAACGCCTCCATTTCTAATGTGAGAAATGCTGCTCTTCAGGGAGGACTCCTTGCCATTCTCATTCTTCTCATGTTTCTCTGGAACTTCAGAACGGTGCTTATCATAGGTATTTCTATCCCCGCCTCTATTATTGCCACCTTTATCACCATGTACTTTTTTGGAGTTTCTCTCAATATTGTTTCTCTTGGTGGTCTTGCCCTTGGAGTAGGAATGATGGTAGATAGCTCCATCGTCGTGCTGGAAAATATCTTCTACTACCGTCAGAAGGGATATGGAAGATTTAAAGCAGCCATCATGGCTTCCGAAGAGGTTATGCTCCCAATTATTGCCTCAACACTTACCACCGTAGCCGTTTTTCTCCCCATTGTATTTGTAGAGGGTTTTACGGCCCAGATCTTCCGAGATCTTGCCCTCACGGTAAGTATCTCCCTTCTGGTATCTCTTGTCGTGGCTATCACAGTCGTTCCGATGCTCGGAAGTCAGATGGTTCACATTGAGGAAAACTGTTATCTCTGCAAATTAGAAGATGCCTTCAACCGATTCTGGAATGCTTTTGTCAGTTGGTACGAAAGACGGCTGGTCTGGGCTTTAGCTCACAAGAGAAAGGCCCTCATCAGTATCATTGGCAGTTTTGTCCTGATCGCGGTAATCATTTTGATTTTCATTGGAAAAGAAGGAATGCCACAGACGGATCAGGGACAATTCAGTATTCGGGCCCAGTTCCCTGTGGGCACCCGTCGTGAATATGTAGATACCATTACAGCTAAAATAGAACAAACCATTCTCGATACACTGGGCAAAAATCTCAAAGCCATGCAAATCCAGATCGGTACAGGTGGTCTTTTGGCCTTTGGAGGAGGCAATGACTATACGGTCAACATGCGCATCTCTCTTGTATCTCCCAAGAAAAGAGCCAAAAAGATAAACACTATCATAGAAGAGGTTCGCAAGGCCCTCCGACCATTTCCAGCCAAGATCACCCTTCAGAATTCCGGTGGATTTATGATGGGTGGAGGATCTGCCCTCACTATTGAGGTACAGGGGGATGATCTCGAACAGGGAGAAAAGCTCGTCAACAAGATCATAAAACTTGCTGAAGATGTCCCTGGAATTCGCAATGTCTCTGCCAATCGAAGTGATGCTCTTCCTGAGGTAGTCCTCCGTATCAATCGAGTGGCTGCCTCAAAACTGGGTTTCAATTCCTATAACCTGGCACAGACCATTAAAACCGCTTTTGGTGGAAAAACTGCTAGCCGTATGGCAGGTGAAGGTGGTGATATAGATATCATCGTCCAGCTGGCTGAAGAAGACAGATCCTCTATTGATGATATCTATAGCCTTCAGATTCCCTC
Organism: Brevinematales bacterium; assembly: GCA_046294145.1. Lineage (GTDB taxonomy): Bacteria > Spirochaetota > Brevinematia > Brevinematales > Thermospiraceae > Thermospira. The sequence continues at coordinate 1,972 of JBKBIS010000221.1, forward strand.
TCCGGTTGGAAGACTTGTACCTCTCGCCTCTCTCATTGATCAAACCAAAACCACAGGACCAACCGCTATTGCTAGAAAAAACAACCGCCGCACTGTGACCATCTCCATGGACTATTATGGCAAAAGCCTCAATCAGGTAATTTCTGGTCTCCAAAGTCGCATCAAAAAAGAGGTTTTCATCCCCAAGGGTTTCTCCATTTCCTATGGGGGATCCTTCAAGGATATGCAGGAGTCTTTTTCACAACTTACCCTTGCCCTTCTTCTTGCTATTTTCCTCGTCTATGCCGTTATGGCCTCACAATTTGAATCCCTATGGGCACCTTTTGTGATTTTGTTTACCATTCCCTTTGGACTGGTTGGTTCCCTTGTGCTCCTCTTTATCACCGGCCAGACCTTAAATACCATATCTTTCCTGGGATTTGTGATTCTCGTGGGTATTGTGGTAAATAACGGTATCATCCTGATTGACCATATGAATAATGATATGAAGTCTGGCATGAAACCGGACGAAGCCGCCAGAGAAAGTGGTGTGAGAAGAATTCGTCCAATCATGATGACCACCCTCACCACAATTTTAGGCCTTATTCCTATGGCATTAGGAATCGGAGAAGGATCAGAACTCTATGTTCCACTGGCTATTTCTATCCTTGGAGGACTCTCACTTTCTACGGTAATTACCCTCATTATCATTCCTACTGTCTATGCCGGTCTTCGAAACCGTATACCTATCAATGTCCATAAGGATTGAAAGAAAGCCCGCCGAAGTATCGGCGGGCTTTTTCTATCTACCGTATACCCTGGTGAGATAAGCCAAACGTTTAGCAAGAGCAGGTTTCAAATCAGACGATTTCATTCTCCATTGCCAGTTCCCAGAGGCTACTCCCGGAAAATTCATTCTTGCATTCGAACCAAGGCCCAGAATATCCTGCATAGGGGCAATAGCAATCTTTGCCACAGATGCCCACGCTGTCTGAATGAAATCCCACCAAATCTCCTTTCCATTACTCTTTAAATAGTCAAGAGCATACTGTTGATCCGAAGGTCTGGCCTTTTCAAACCAGCCCCGAC
>JBKBIS010000222.1:0-3036 GCA_046294145.1 Brevinematales bacterium
CGTACCTTGTGAAAAAGAAGCCAGGCGGCTTTGTAGCTTACGCCAAGGTGTTTAGAAAGCATAACACCGTTAACGTTGCCTTCACAGATAATGGCGATGGCACAGAGCCAGGTTTTGAGTGAGAGGTGGCTTTTTCGCATAATGGAGATACTTTTGATGGAGAATTGGTGTCGGCAATGGGTGCACTGATAGAGTGGGCGGGTAGAAAGATGGTAAGCGGGATGTTTACATCGTGGGCAGAGGACTTTTTCTTTCCAAAAAAGATTTTCGAAAAACCGGATAACTTCTTCGTGGCTGTAGGTGAAAACGCTTTTTGTCATTGTGACCTCCTGTGAGTTTTTTCTCTCTCTCTATATTATCGAAAAAATATTGTTAAAGTTGTCCAAAGTTATTAGAAATATTTGATAGAGAGAAAAATTTTTTTAGCTATTACCTTATTTCAGCAAGAAAGCCTCATTTTGACTGAAATATGGTGATAGCTCTCTCCACTATGAAGAAAAAAGGATTTATGCTTTCCAGAACCTTGGCTGAGGTATGGTAATAGCTATGCTTTGAAAGAAGCCCGTTGCATGATTTAGCTGAAACAAGGTAATAGCACGTTCTATCCCTTCTTTCCTCTTTCCTACACCTGCTTTCACACATCTTTTTTCTCCAAAGTTGGTATGATAATCGAGGTAAATTTTCCTGTTCTTATCTTTGCCAGTGGTAAAGGGAACAGCAAAAGAAAATTTTTTTCGAACTGATTGACAGAAATAAATTTTTGGTATATGATATAGGAAATCTATCCTTGAAAGGAGGTTTACGATGAAAAATGCACTCATCTGGTGGACGAGTTTCTTTCTTTTTGGAATTGCAGGGTGTGGTTTTGCCCAGGGAGGGAGTATAGATATTACCTGGGTAACCCCTGTGGCAGCTTTGATAGCACTTTTGTATGTATTTTGGGCAGCTTCGCATGTGCTTCGCAAAAGCGAGGGGAATGAAAAGGTTAAGGATATTTCTCTTGCTATTCGTGAGGGGGCGTATGCGTATCTTGCCCAGCAATACAAAGTAGTGGGTATTTTCTTTGCTGTGTTGTTTGTTCTTCTTCTCTATCTTTCTTTTGGAGCCAAGCTTTTGACCCCCTTTGTGCCTTTCGCTTTTCTTACAGGAGGATTTTTCTCAGGTCTTTCTGGTTTTATTGGTATGGCTATTGCCACTCGTTCCAATGCACGTACTGCCTGGGCGGCACGTGATGGACTGAATCCCGGGCTTCGTGTGGCTTTTACAGCTGGTTCGGTGATGGGAATGGTAGTTGTAGGGCTTGGTCTTCTTGATCTTTCTCTCTGGTATTATGGACTTCGGTGGTATTATGGTACATTAGTTGGGCTTGATCAGGCGGAAACTATCAAGCGTATTACTGAGGCAATGATCACCTTTGGTATGGGTGCTTCGTCCATGGCTCTTTTTGCTCGTGTGGGTGGGGGTATATACACCAAATCCGCTGATGTGGGAGCTGATATTGTAGGAAAAGTAGAAGCAGGAATTCCTGAAGATGATCCCCGTAATCCAGCTACGATTGCTGACAATGTGGGTGATAATGTAGGAGATGTAGCAGGAATGGGCGCGGATCTCTACGAAAGCTATGTAGGTTCTATTGTTGCTACTATGGCTCTTGGTGTGGTAGCTTTTCCTGATAGTCCCCTTCGGGCTATTACTATTCCTATGAGTATGGCAGCACTGGGAGTGCTTGCTTCTATTATTGGAACTTTTCTTGTGCAAACCAAGGATAACAAGGCTTCCCAGGAGGTTCTTCTGGCAGCCCTTCGTAAAGGGATTTATGGTTCTTCTATTTTGATTGCTATTCTGTCGGCAGTAGCTGTGTATTATGTTATGGGAAGTGAAAACTTTGGGATTTGGGGTTCTATTATAGCGGGTCTTCTTGCTGGAAATCTTATTGGATTTTTTACAGAGTATTTTACTTCGGCAAGTTACAAGCCCACAAAGGATCTGGCTACTCAGGCTCAGACGGGACCTGCCACTCTGGTTATTGGAGGTCTTTCCCTTGGAATGCTTTCCACATGGATTTCTGTGGTTATTGTAGCTGTGGCGGTGATAGCTGCCTATTATCTCTCTGGTGGGGCTTCTTCTATTGCTCGTGGACTTTATGGTATTAGTATTGCTGCTGTTGGTATGCTTTCTACTCTGGGTATTACGCTTTCTACGGATGCTTATGGGCCTGTTGCTGATAATGCTGGTGGTATAGCTGAAATGGCAGGTGATGAGGCCGGGCTTGGAAAAGAGGTTCGTGAGAGAACAGATGCTCTTGATGCTCTCGGAAATACGACAGCTGCAACAGGAAAAGGTTATGCTATTGGTTCGGCTGCTCTTACAGCTTTGGCTCTTCTGGCTGCTTTTAAAGATGAGATTGAAAGGGTAGTTCGGGTGAAGATGCCAGATTTTGATCTTATGGCAAACGTGATTTCTGTGGAGACACTTACAGGTCTTTTTGTTGGGGCTATGGCACCGTTTCTTTTCAGTGCTCTGACTATGAGTGCAGTGGGAAGAGCTGCAAACAAGATGGTGGAAGAGGTGCGTCGGCAGTTTAAAGAGAAACCTGGTATCTTAAATGGGAAGGAAAAACCAGATTATCGGCGATGTGTGAAGATTAGTACAGAAGCGGCTCAAATGGAAATGATCCTTCCGGCGCTTATTGCTATTGTGATTCCTGTTGTTGTGGGTTCTCTTCTTGGGGTAAGAGCGTTGGTTGGAGTTCTGGCCGGGGCTCTTGTTTCGGGTTTCCCTATGGCTATTATGATGGCTAATGCAGGTGGTGCATGGGACAATGCCAAAAAGTATATTGAGAACGGGCATTTTGGTGGAAAAAAGAGTGACGCACACAAAGCTGGAGTGGTTGGTGATACTATTGGTGATCCCCTTAAGGATACTTCTGGTCCATCGCTCAATATTCTTATCAAACTGATGAGTATGGTCTCTATTGTGTTTGGTTCTACCATTCTGGTGCTCAATCAATTTTTTGGTATTTTTAAAATATAAGGG
>JBKBIS010000223.1:0-2988 GCA_046294145.1 Brevinematales bacterium
TGGCAAGAAGCGGCCCAGACTATCTCTGAACTCTGTCGTCCTGATGCTGAGATTATTGTGGGTGTGAATATAGATGAATCTCTCAAGGATGCTATTCGGGTGGTTATTATTGCTACTGATTTTCAGCAGGAACAACCTCAATCTGAGATTAATGAGGGTATATCTGCAGAAGAGATTTTCAGTGATAGGCGTCTTGTCAAGATAGATGAGGCAAAGGGTGTTCGCCGTTTCAGGACGTACCAGAGTGGGTTAAATGCTCAGCAACAAGCCCAGGCTGTGGGTGATGATGATCTCAATACACCTGCCTATCTTCGTGTACAAAGGCGTTTTAAGCCATAGGCCCCCTTCTCCCCCTGTTGAAGGGGGAGTTTTTTGATTTTTCCTCTTGACAAAAGCCAAAAAATATGCTATAATATACTCACTAGCGCCGGGGTGGCGGAATTGGTAGACGCACTACTTTGAGGTGGTAGCGGGCGCAAGCTCGTGCAGGTTCAAGTCCTGTCCCCGGCACATCCCAAACCGCCTTCTCTTTCGGGAGAAGGCGGTTTTTTTATATGGAAAAGTTATGGCTTACTTGTTTGGGAATTGTCCTTGAAGCCACTTTTTTTGAGCTTCACTCTGTTGGATAGCCTGGTTCATACGGCCATACTCCTGCCTCAGTTTGAGTTCATAATCTTCAAGTTCCCTATTCATTTTTTCAATCTCTTTTTCTTTTGTGGCAATCTTTTGTTTGTTGCTATCCATGCGAAGTGTGGTGAAACTCCCTGGCCCATAGGAATATCTCAATTGTATGTTTATTTGTACAGCGATGCCTTCATTTTTGATCATGTCCCCTGTAGTATCGGAGGCAAAAAGCTGTTCTACGCCATCAATTTTTGTCCTTATAGCATCTTTGAGTCTATTTTCATCAACCTGAAGAAGTCCCATTTTGGCAGTATTCCAGTCTTCATCACCAGGAGAAAAGGCACCGGCCTTTTTGGTGTAGATACCAATCTGTTCAAGAACGGTGAGTTCTCTTCCATAGACGGTGGGATAGGCATTCTGTGCTATGGTTCGGAGTTTGCTTCTGAGTGTACTGAAACTCACATCAGCTTGAAATACGCCATTGCGGAGGGTTTCTTGGTTTCTTTCACTGAGGGGGGTTCTGTCTTTGTCGGGTGTAGTGATAATAGCTAAGTACTCCATTACCTGATTATAGGTGTGAGCCCAGTCTAAAATGGCCTGATATATCTTGTCATAGTCATGATCGATGGTGAGGGTTAGCGGAGTGCTTGAAGGATTTTTGAGGGTGAGAGAAACCCCATCAATGACGTTATCGATGGTATTTTTGTCTCGTTTAACTTCAACACCATCTAATGTGAAAATAGCGTCCTGTGCCCGGGAAATGGGATTTTTCCCCTGGATACCACCTTCACTGACGATGGTTTCTATAGAGATATTTTGAATGGTTACCTGTTTGTCTGTGTTAGCGTTTTTGAAGGAGAAACGGACTATTTTCTTGCCCTTTTGCATCACCATTTGATTGGAATAGGTGCCTGAAGCGGTTGGTGAGAGATATTGTATCTGTCCGTCGCTGAATTCTATTGCTATATAATCCTGAAAGTTAGAAATACGTGCTGGAGGGGTCTTGGGTTCTTCATAATAAACAATAAGGCTTCCACCTTCTACCGTTACATTACTCACCTGTACGCTTTCCATTTTTTCAATAGGAAAGTCTAAAAGATAGTTGGTAGGAGACTCTTCAACAGGAAGAGGCGTGATAGCGATAGAAAAAATGAGAAATGTGTTCTCTTTTATCTCTGGACCATCAGGAAGCGAGAGATCAACTTCTGATTCGGGTTTGAGAGTGAGGGATGCTGGAGAGATGATAGGTTTTCCTTTTCTGGCAAGAGAACGGTTAAGGGGTGGTGTATAGATGTCTTTCTTGTCTTCTCCTATTTTGAGGATATCGGCCTTGATGAGTGGATCAAGATTGCCAGAGAAGATGAGTTTGTTTTGTTGGCCGGTTTTCTTGCCGGTTATTACAAGGACACCCGTGGAAGGGGTATCGGCAATGATCCTGGCTTCTATGATTTCTGAGGCTTGTTGGTTCAGTTGTTCGGCAAGCTGGTATATATTTCCTCCCCGAAAACGGACTTTTACGGTGGTATCTCCCATCGTAATGGAAAAATCTCCTGGCGGAAGTGTGTCAAAACGTGAGAAAGAACGGCTGGCAAAGGAATCAGCCTGAGCAATTTGTATAACACGGATCTGGTAGTTGTCTTTTTTGGCTTTTCTCTGAGCAATAGCTGAAAGGCTGTATTCATCGCTTGAGTTGGCAAGCTTATCCCCAAAAGGAGATTCAAAACTGTAGAGTTTTTTGCTTTTGTTATCTAATTCCTTGAGATAACTCACAAAATCTTGAATGATCTGATTTTCTATCTTCAGGTCCTGAATTTCCTGTTGTTTTTTTAGTATGGGAATGCGTTTGACTTCTACCAGCTTTTTGATGGTGCCTTCGGTGTCAAATTTATTTTCTGTTCCTGGAAGATTCAGAATAGGTTTGTTGGTAATGGATGCGCCCCATAGCGTGCTTATGAGAAAAACGCCCACTACGAAAAAATGTTTTTGCATATGGGCCTCCTTGCTTCCCTTTTTCCCTTATTCTTCCTATCGGTAAAAAGAAAAAAAAATTGAGTTTTTTGAAAAAAATATATCGGTAAAAAATGTTTTTTATTAAAAATTTGAACTTTTTTGTTTTTTGTGCTAAAATTTTCATACAGATGTTAGATAAAAAAAGGAGGACTCTATGGAAAACAGGGTTTTTTTGTTGGTGGAGGATGTGAGAGCGGTTCAGGAATTGATATCTCATCTCGAATTGCATGAGCCGCCTATTGGTGTCTATGTGGTAAAGCCAGATGAGATGGATCTGGATCTGGTATCGCAAGGAGATGTGGTGGTCATCGATGTGAGCCAGATCGGAGATCGTAGTGGGTTGATTCTTCAGGA
>JBKBIS010000224.1:0-2987 GCA_046294145.1 Brevinematales bacterium
GCTGGTTTCTATCATTATTCCACTCAAAGCTTTCAATCACTATATCCGTGAGGCTATTCCCTACTATGAAAGGCTTGACTACTCTCCTTTTGAAATCATTATCCTCCCTGACGAAAAAGAAACCGAAGTGCTTTCCCAAAAACTGGATATCCGTGTTATCCCATCAGGGCCTGTTGGCCCGGCTGAAAAACGCGATATGGGTGCCAAATTTGCGAGGGGGACTATCCTTGCCTTTACCGACGATGACGCCTATCCCGATGAAAAGTGGCTCAGCCAGGCCGTGGGTATTCTGCTCTCTTCTGATGATATCGGTGCCGTCGGGGGACCCGGTATTACTCCCCCCTCAGACGGATTTTTTCAGCGCCTTTCTGGCAATATTTACAGTTCCGTGTGGATGAGTGGATCCTACAGGAAGCGTTATACCCCCGTGGGCACCATACACGAAGACTATGATCTTCCTTCAGTCAATCTGATTGTCAAAAAAGAGGTCTTTGAAAGTGTCGGAGGATTTGATTCGACGTACTATCCCGGAGAAGACACCAAGCTTTGTCTCGCCATCAAAAAAAAGAATTATCGCATCCTGTATAGCCCTCAGGTCATTGTCTGGCATCATCGCCGTCCCCTTTTCCCTCATCATTTTCGTCAGATCGCCAACTACGCCCTGCATAGGGGATTTTTTGCCAGGCGTTATGGCGCTACATCTCTCAAGATGGCTTATCTTCTCCCTTCGCTTTTTCTTTTAGGAATAATACTTGGCTGGATTCCAGCGATTCTATTTTCTTTCTTGTGGTGGATCTATGGTGGTACTCTCTTTATCTACTTTGTTGGAGCGTTTCTGCTTGGAACAGGCAAGACACTCTTTGAACGTCTGGCCACAACCCTTGGAATTTTTGCTTCCCATCTCACCTATGGCTGGTTTTTTATACAGGGATTTCTCACAAAAGAACTCAAGAGGTAATCTATGCGAATTGCTATCACGTATCCCCCTTTGAATAGCGAAAAAGGTGTCCCCCTTCTGTCTCAAAACAGACAATTCCAGTGGTTCAATAACCCAACCTTCATCTATCCCATGGTTCCTGCCAGTGCCGCCACTCTTCTCAAACAGAAGGGTTACGATGTGGTGTGGTTAGATGGTATAGCCGAAGGGATCTCAATTGAAGAGTGGTTTTCCTTTCTCAAAAGAGAGGAAATCAATCTTGTGGCTATGGAAACCAAAACTCCGGTAGTAAAAAAGCACTGGGAGATTGTAAAGACTCTCAAAGAAATGATGCCTCACATAACGGTTGTACTCATGGGAGATCACGTGACAGCTCTTCCTGAGGAAACCCTTCAGGCCTGTCCGGTGGATTATATCCTGACAGGGGGAGATTATGATTTTCTTCTCTTGAATCTGGTGGACTATCTCTCTGGCAAGACGGGTTCTCTTGAATCTGGATTCTTTTATCGTGAGAATGGCAAAATTGTTTTTACAGGCCCTTTCCAACGAAAATATGACTTGGGTACACTTCCATGGATTGATCGTGATCTCACAAAATGGGAAAACTATGCTTATCATAATGGAAACTACAAATATACTCCTGGAACCTACATTATGTCAGGAAGGGATTGCTGGTATCACCAGTGTACCTTCTGCTCCTGGACCACCCTTTATCCTCAGTTTAATAGACGTCCAGTAGAAGATGTCCTTGACGAGATCGGTATGCTTATTGAGAAATACCATATCCGCGAGATTATGGACGATACAGGGACTTTTCCTGTTGGAGAATGGTTACAGAAATTCTGTGAGGGTATGATTCAAAGAGGGTATCACAAAAAAATCACCATAGACTGTAACATGCGATTAGGAAAGGCTATCAACTACGAGGAAATGAAACTCATGAAAAAAGCAGGGTTTCGATTGGTTCTTGTGGGAATAGAATCAGCCAACCAGCCTACACTGGATCGAATCAAAAAGGGAGAGTCTATCGAAGAGATGATAGAAAACGTCAAACTCATGCGAAAGGCAGGTCTCTATCCCCATATTACCATTATGTTTGGATATCCCTGGGAAACAGAAGACGATGCCAGACGCACACTTGAATTAGGCCGATATCTTCTTATCAAGAATTATGCCTACACTATGCAGGCGACTGTGGTGATCCCTTATCCGGGAACACCGCTTTTTGATGAATGTCAAAAGAATGGCTGGCTCATCACAGAAGACTGGGATAGATACGACATGCGCGAACCCATAATGAAAACCCCCATGTCATCCGAAATCCTGATGAAATACGTACAGGGGCTGTATTCCGTTGCCTTTCATCCAGAGTTTCTTTTGAGAAAATTCGCTTCCATTCGAGATATGGAGGACGTAAAATATTTTTGGCGAGCTGGAATGAAGGTGATCGGACATTTAATAGATTTTGGGAGAAAACAATGAATAATTCAAACCAACCTACATGTTGCATATGCAATTCCCCTTTATCTTCCCCTATTATGCAAGTCCACAATACACATGGACGTCATATCCTTTCTCAGGAGAAATTTTCTCTTTACTTATGTAGCAGTTGTCGAACATATCAAACTCCCATCAATCAAGACGATGAATATTATTCCAGGTACTATAACTCTTTTGATTATTATCATCAGCAAAGAAAAAAAACTTTTTCCACCTTTCTCATTCACCTGTTAGATACAATCAATTTCCATTTACGAATATCTACCATCCCTTTTCCAAAAAAGAGACAATCCTTGATACGATGGCTTGATGTAGGAGCTGGAAACGGAAATTTCTTACAAAAACTTTCAAAAAAACACTTTGAACCAATTGGCGTAGAAATTTCTCAAAATGGATATGAAGAAATTCAGAAAAAAAACATACCTTGTTTTCATGGAGATTTTCTCTCTCCTGAATTCAAAGAAAAAAACTTTGATATCATCAGTTTCTGGCATGTACTGGAACACTGCAATAATCCCAGAACCTATCTTCAGAAGGCTTGTAACCTTCT
>JBKBIS010000225.1:0-2975 GCA_046294145.1 Brevinematales bacterium
CCCCCAAAATAACCGCAAGACATTTCTCTTGAAGATAATATTTCATACCTCCTCCTTTTCTACAAGATTATAATATTGATAAAGATAGACAGCTGCAAGAAAAGTCGTCGACCACAACTGATAAGGATTCGATTCTGTAGCACTTTCTGCCTCTACCCCATAAGCAGCCGGAATAATAGAACCTTTTTCCACTTTCCAGCTCCACAGTTCAGAGGTGAGAAAGTCTTTTGCTGTTCTCTGTCTGTCCCATATCTTTTGCAAACACTGATAAATATTCTTGGCTTTTTCCTCATATCCTTTTGTTTTCAAGAAGTTATACTGACGTAGGAGCCCCATTTGAATCATCACCTGCTGCCATCCCCATACAACTGTACCATGATAGGCTCGCCTAGCAAGAGCATAATACAACAAAGGGTCATCTGAAAGAGCCGGATTCGCCACGAGAATACCAGCTGGAGTATCCAGCCCAAGAGGATAAGACATCTGTAGCCCTATAAGCATATCATCAATCTCTTCCACAGAAAGATCTGCAAGCAAAAAAAGCATTCCGATATCTGAATGCAACACTTCCACCCTCCGTCCATTTTCATCCAGAGAAAGTGCATAAAGAGGAAAATCATTCCTTTTTTGGACATTTCTATACCAGAAAATAAATTCTTCTTTATTCTGAGGATAGGTAAAAAGATCCATCTGATCAGAAAAACGTCTTTCCAGCATCTCCGGTACAACCACTTTTTCTGTCATAAGCCACTTTTGATAACGAACATTTGTTCGTACCAAATGAAGAAAAGCCTGATATCTATCTACCTTTCCCTCAACAAATACCCTGTACTTTTCTATTCTCTCAAAAAGTTCACCCGGACTTAGTTTGGCTAAAAACATATTTTTTACTGAGGCCCAATTTTTTTCAATATAATCCCCTTCCTGCAAAAAAGAGGTGAGAAAGGGATAGCGACCTGGGTATCTTTTTATCACTTTCTGAAAAACAATTGAATATTCTGATTTCCATATTTCACGTATGGCCTTGAGTGCCGCTGGTACCAATACCGCATTTACACTAAAAGGATACACACCAAAACCCAAACCCTGAGAAGAATCTCGCCAATCTCCTACAAAAAAATCTTTAATCCTAATCAGATTGTTATAACATGGATTCTTTCCAAACGGTGTGGCTAATTTCACACACCACTCAAAATTCTGAACCAGCGCCTCCGATGTGCGTGAGAAAAAAATGTTTTCTACTTTGCTTTCCAGAAAGTCCTTTTTTACTTTCCCATCCCAGCGTTTTTCTTTTAGAAAACAGTTCACAGCTATCGACAAAAGAAAATCATCATCTATCATCTTGTAATCGTACACCGGTCGATACATATTTTTCATGAGATGATTAAATTCCTTCTTGTCATACATCTCTACCAAACGAACAATTACTTCCATCCTTCGAAAAACCGCTTGATCTCCAATATCCTCCTCATGAGCAACTTCTCCTTGACAAGAAAGCCTTTCCAATACCGACTGAAGAGCTGTCATATACCAAGATACACTCACTATCGGTTGAAGAAGCATCGCCGTAAAAAGGGTATCTCTCCCAAAATATGTCAAAAAGCGAAACGATCCTGCCAACAATTTCTTTTCCAAAGAAAGAAAGCGAAGAGCCTCTTTTGCTTTTTCTATCGCTGGCATATACCAGCAAGAAACATCATAAGAGAGCCACCTTTCATCTTCAAAAGGAGAGTTTTTGCCTTGTTCTGGGGAAAAACCAAAACCCACTTTCACTCGAACTTCAAAAGAAGCCCCCCCACTCTTTAAAAGAAAACTTTCCCCTTCTTCACAAACCTCCACACCTTCCATCTCAAGCTCAACAACATAACGATACTTTTTCCCAAAAGAAGTTCTCTGGTAGCGCACAACAATTTCTTTTCCTCGTCTCACAACTTCTCTATAAGGAAACAAACAATCAGAATCACAAGGAAAGTGCTGACAAAACTCTTCGGCTACTTTTTGTCTATACGAAAGACCTTGCTTGTTTTCTGACTCCATATCCCGGATCCATCGAATTGATTCCATCCATACTGATACTACTTTTACCTCCGAGTGTGCGATTTTGAGAGGAAAAGCCACTCCATGCCCACCAGAAAACGGTTGATACATTTCACTTTTTCCCACATATTCTCCTCTCCAATTTCCTTCTAAAGGAGCAAATACTACCAATACCCCACTATTCCCTGAAGGGGTTGCCACAATAAGTTTTCCTTCATCTGAAAGAACCACATGATATCGAATCCCTTCTTCTTGGAGAAATACATGATAATTTTTCCCTTCACGCAACAGACTCTCTTTCATACTTACTCCTCTTTAATCCTTAAGTCCACTAAAACTCACACCCTCAACAAAATACCGCTGAAATATGAAAAAGAGAATAAGCACGGGAACAGCTGAAACAAAAGCCCCAGCAAGTAAAGGTCCCCAATCGTATGCCCCAGCGGCATATGTTTTCTGAAAACTATTAAGTCCTACTGTCAAAGGAAATTTATCTGCTGGACTTGTAATAATAACCAGTGGAGCAAAGAAATCATTCCACGCACCCTGAAAAGATAAAATAGCCACAGCTCCCATAGCAGGCTTAGACAGAGGAAGCGCTATCTTAAAAAAGATCTGATAGGTAGAAGCCCCATCAATCCGTGCAGATTCCTCATACGACGTAGGCAAACTTTCAAAAAACTGTTTAAAAATAAACACCGATGCAGCGGCAACAAGACCCTGAAGAATAAGCCCTGTATAAGTATTTAGAAGGGTATCAAAGCCAAAAAGTTTAGATAATCCCCACAAGCCATCTCTCAATACAAGATAGTTTGAGATAAAAGTAACTTGTCCAGGGACCATCATAGAAAAGAGCATAAGTCCAAAAAGCAAATTTTTTCCGAAAAACTTAAGCCTTGCAAGGGCATAGCCTGCCATAGAAGCAAAAAGTACTGTCG
>JBKBIS010000226.1:0-2955 GCA_046294145.1 Brevinematales bacterium
ACCAGTATCCCCCATAAATATTTCAGCTGGATGCACATTATACCAGAGAAAAGCCGTATATCCTCCTACAAGAGCCGCAATCACCACAGCCAGTTCTCCAGCCCCCGGAAGATAGGGAAATTTCAAATACTGAGCAGCGATAGCATTTCCAATAACATAGGCAAAAATCCCGAAAGGAATATACAAAATAATACCCATTCCCGATGCAAGACCATCAAGCCCATCAGAAAGATTGGTAGCATTGGAAAACGCCACCATCGTAAACACATAAAAAGCTATCCCAAGCCACAATGGCCAAACAAAAACAGGCTTATCATAAATAGGCACATAAAAAAGAAGTACCTGTGAAGGATCTGGATTGAGCACAACAAGAATAGCCAGCAAAAACGACACCCCTATCTGCATCAAAAACTTCGTTCCTTCTGTAATCCCTTTCGAATTCCTGAATCTCACCTTGAGATAATCATCCAGAAAACCGATGAGGCCAAAAAGTACAAGAGCCAGTGCCGTTACCCAAACATAATAAACAGGCATCCCCCAGAGAAAGAGAGAGAGAAGCACTGACACCATCACAAAAATTCCGCCCATAGTGGGTGTCCCGGCCTTCACAAGATGCGTCTGAGGTCCATCATCACGTATAGACTGTTTCACTCCAATCTGGCTAAACCGACGAATAAAAAAAGGAGCAATAACCACACCAAGAAGAAAAGCCGTAAAAAAAGCCATAAGCGATCGAAAAGTAATATACTTCAAAAGATTAAACCCAAAAAACCATTCCCTTAAGGGATAAAGAAGATAGTAAAGCATATATCCTCTCTTTTTCAAAAAATCATACTATATGATAAAGATTACCCCCAAAAAAGTCAATCTCATCCCCTCCTCACGTTTTTCCAACATAGACTTTCTCCCATCGGATCCCGAGAGAAAAAAGGCTATCACCTTGTTTCAGCAAAAACAACATCTATCAATAGTTGGCTCTCTCCGCAAAAGAAAAAAACCTCACCCCCATGGAAAACCCATAGCCTCATTTTTCAGCGTAAAAAAAGCGCATATATGCCAAGATTCAAAACCGTTAACGGCAACCCTACTTTGACAAACTCCCAGAAAGAGACTGTCACCTTTGCCCGTTTTTCTGCATTCTGGAGGATAATCACATTACTTGCCGCCCCAAGAATAGTAAGATTTCCTGCAATGGTACTACCAGCAGCCAGGATCATCAACTCCTTCATCCCAGCACCCCTCAAAAGAAGCATAGGAAGATACAAAGCCACGAGAGGCACATTGGACAAGATCTGACTTCCCAGAACACTCACCACAGCAATGGCTTCCCATGAAGTAGGAGAAAAGGGAAGATGATTGAGCCACTCCTGAAAATAGCCTGTATTCCACACACTTCGCATGAGAATAAACATTGACACAAAGAAAAGAAGCGTATACCAATCCAGACGTTTCACAAGAAGAAAGCGTTTTTTTCCAAAAAGAAGTGGAGGAAGAGAAGCCACTGTAGTAATAGCCAAAAGAGGTATATCTGGACCATGAAAAGCAAAAGAAAGAAGAATCTTGACCACAACCCCTCCCAACAAAACCCACAGAGAAAACCGAGAAAGCCGAGCCATCTGATGATCATGGATTGGTTCCTGCGAATGCTTCAAGACCTGTTCACGACGAAACTCCCTCCAGTAGAAAACACGAAGCAAAAGATACGCTATTCCCAGATTAATCATCGTAGGAATAGCTAAAAAATAAAAAAAAGTCCCCACAGAAAAAGCTATTTTCCCCTCACTTGCTATCAAAAAATTCTGTGGATTACCCAAAGGACTCATCACACTTCCAATAGTAACAGCAAAGGCAAGTGTCAAAAGAAGAAAAGACGGCCTCAGGTGATGTTTTTTAGCCAGATGAAGAACAACAGGTGTCCCCACAATAGCCAGTGTATCATTCATCAAAAAAGCCGAACCTATACCCATCACAAAGAGAATAGTCAACACCAATCCATCCGTTGTCCTGGCTCTTTTAAAAACCTCGTACGTCAGATGGGATAAATACCCGCTTTCCTCCATGGCAGCCCCGATAAGAAACATCGTAGCAAGAAAAAGAATCACTTCCCAGTTAATCGCACGCAAAGCCTCAACAGGTGAGATCTGTCCTGTGACAAGAACAAGCAATGCTCCAATACCCATAATCTGCCAGAGCTCAAGCCGAAAATGCCCAATACGCCGTACTATCATCATAACAAAAACAAAAGCCAAAGCAAGAAAGGAAATCATCTCTTCACCACCTTGCGAACATTATGGTAATAACAAAAGGCTGTCCAGGCTATTTGCCCGAAACAGCCGCTCATGGTTAGCTTACATTCTCTTTCAAACTCTACTTTCTCTACAACTCTTCCCCTATGACACGAGCATACTCACGAATAATCTCTTTCTCCCGAAAAGAAGGATTCTTGGGAATCTTCACTATCACCTCAAAATAGAGATCTCCTCTCTCCCCTGTCCGTATATCAGGAAGACCCTCATGACGAAGCCGAATCATATGGCCAGACTGAACACCCGAAGGAATGGAGACCTTTTTCTTCCCATTCAAGGTGTCAACATCGACCACACCACCAAAGACCGCCCTTGGAAAACTGATATACACCTTTCCGTAGAGATCAGCTCCCTCTCGTCTGAAGTCTGTAGTATTTCGTACATGAATCACCACATAAAGATCCCCACGAGGTCCCCCATTTCTTCCGATATCTCCCTCACCAGCCACACGAAGTTTCATCCCATCATCAATACCAGCCGGTACCCGAACAGAAATAACACTCTCCCTTTCTACCGTACCCTCACCACGACAGGCTGAACAGGGATCAGAGATGACCCTTCCTGTCCCATGACACTGAGGACATGTCGTAGAAATAGAGAAGAATCCCTGTGCCATTCGCACAGACCCTGTCCCACCACAGGTCGGACA
>JBKBIS010000227.1:0-2939 GCA_046294145.1 Brevinematales bacterium
CTTTTTTTCCATAAGTCTGGTTGCACACCTGCTGCGCCAAGTGGATAAGAGAAGAAGTGGATTGGGTTAAAAACCATTCTTGTAAGGCTTCAAAGGAAAGGGAAGTAAGACAGAAAGGATCTGAGAAAGAGTTAGTAGTATACATCACGCTTTCCCTCCGCCACTTCCTTGAGGCCTTTTTGGGTTCTGGTTCTGAGATTGTTGTCTTGTATGGAGGAGACAAGTTCGCTAATGAGACGAAGACCTTTTTCTTTTGTTTGAGGTGAGGCATAGTCTTCTAAATACTCGCGAAAAGAGAAAAGACCATTGGGCATACAAAATTTTTGAATGAGGCCGGGTTTGGCCAGATCCATAAAATCTTGACCAACTCTTCCCTTTCGATAACATCCTGTACAAAAAGAGGGAATGAAACCATCATCGATAAGGGCAGAAATTACCTCATCCAGGCTTCTATGATCACCTAAGGAAAATTGACTTCCTGTTTTCTCTGCTGGGTGAGAATAAGCCCCTGGATTTGTTCTGGAACCTGCAGAAATCTGGCTTACTCCATAATGGAAAAGTTCCTGACGAAGGGATTCGCTTTCTCTGGTAGACAGGATGATGCCAGTATAAGGAAGAGCCAGTCTTATGATGGCCACTATTTTTTTGAAGTCTTGATCCGAGACAGGATAGGGGACATGTGTAGAAAGAGGGGCACCATCAGCTGGTTCAATACGGGGTACACTCACTGTATGAGGACCGCAACCAAATTTTTTCTCAAGATGCTTGGCGTGAACAAGGAGGGAAAGTACCTCAAAGCGATAATCAGCCAGTCCGAAGAGAACACCTATTCCAACGTCATCAATTCCTCCTTCCATTGCCCTATCCATCACAAAAAGTCGCCAGAGATAGTCCGATTTTGGGCCAGTTGGGTGGTATTTTTTGTAGAGGACTTCATCGTAGGTTTCCTGAAAGCATGCATAGGTGCCAATCTTTTCTGCCTTGAGACGACGAAAGCCATCGACATCAAGAGGAGCAATTTCTACATTGATACGGCGGATAGTAGATCCTTTTTCATCCCGTGTGGCGTAAACTTTTCGAATAGCTTCCAGAAAGTAGTCAAGGGGTGTTTTCTCGTCTTCTCCGGTGAGCATGAGGATACGTTTATGGCCCTGTCTCAGAAGAGCTTTGGTTTCTTCTTCGATTTCTTCAAAGGTAAGTCTGGCACGTCCAAGAGCGGTATTGTCCTTTCGAAATGCACAGTAAAGGCAATTGTTGGAGCAGTAGTTGCCGATGTAAAGGGGGGCAAAAAGTACCATTCTTTTCCCGTAAATAGCCTCTTTTACCTGATGAGCAGCAGAAAGAATCAGACGAATATCTTCTTCTGATTCGGCTTGTAGAAGAATGGACACCTCATCAAGAGAAAGCCCTTTGAGTGTGAGGGCCTGGTGAAGAATGTTTTGAAGTTTTTGTTGGGTGTAGCTCTTTCTGGTATCTTCGAGTCTGTTGTACAATTCATCCCTTGGGATGAAGGAGCTCGTCGTCAGTGCTGGCATCTTTTTCCTCCCTTGTTTTTGAGAGGATGGATTTGACCCTGACCCCATGGAGACGACCCAATTTGCCTGTGAGAGCCCCTAATTCATCTGTTGTGGCTTCGATAATGAGAGAGATAACACGGAGATGTTCCTCACGAAGATTCATGCCCTGTCTTCCGAGAATACAGTCACTGTATTCTCCCAGAATACGGGAAACAGCAGGAACTTGCGCGAAATCCTCAATCATGATGCCCACGATACCGATTCTCTTGTCCATCAGGCCTCCCTCCGGACTTGATTGGGTTTTCACTCCTTGAAGGGGGAAAGGTCCACCTCTCAGAGATAGTGTAAGTATATCCGGAGAGAAAGTGTTTTGTCAATAGAGTGTGAGAAAAAAAAGAGATGGGTATTCATATAAATGTGGAATATGTGAAAGAAATGTTTTGGTGATGGATGGAGTATAGGAGGCTATTACCATATTTCAGCACAATACGTGGTTTTGCTGAAACATGGTAATAGCAAAAAAGAATAACCTGATTGTTTTTAATAAATGAGGTGAAAAAGATCGAGAAGTGAAAGGAAAAGGTGTTTTTTATGTTTATTTTTTGAGAAGTTGACGGAAATGCTCTTTTTCGCTATAATATACCAACTTGAAGGAGTATGGGATGTTTGATTTTTTAGGGCGAATTTCTCGACTTCAACAGCATCTTTCAAGCGGAGAAGTACTTCTCGTTTTGCAGAGGGAAGAGATATTTTATCTCACGGGTTTTACAGGCGATGATACTCTCGTGGGTATAACTCCTGCGAAAGTTTTTTTCATCACCGATAGGCGTTATACGGAGCAACTAAAGTATGAAGTCAAAATCCCTTATCATCTTCTTTTAATTGAGGGAACAAGAGGAAGAAAGGAGAATATCCTTTCTCTTGTAAAGGAAGAGAAAGTGACAAGGCTTCTTGTGGACAAGAATCGTTTTCCTCTTTCTCTCTATGAATATTTAGCCTCTCATGTGCCGGTGCTTGAGTATGGAGAGACTTCGATAGTGAAAGAGATGCGAATGATAAAAGATCCAGTTGAGGTTGAGGTTATCAAACAAAACCTCATGATAACAGAATGGGGGTATTATTATATTTTGAGACAAACGAAACCCGGAAAACGGGAGGAAGAACTGGCAGCTGAGCTTGAGTATTTTCTCAAAAAAAAGGGGGCAAAGGCTTTTTCCTTTGAACCTATTGTGGCTTCTGGGTATAGGACCACTCTTCCGCATGGGGTGGCCTCTTCTCGTGTGATTGAAAAAAACGATATAGTGATGTTTGATTTTGGGGTTTTGAAGGATGGATACTGTTCTGACTTTACAAGATGTTTTTCTCCCGTTAAAATAAAGAAACAGAAAATTCTTGAGATAAGGAGTATCGTAGAAGAGGCAC
>JBKBIS010000228.1:0-2935 GCA_046294145.1 Brevinematales bacterium
GAGAAGAGAAGCAGTAAGATACCCCTTCTCATCATCAAAGGCAAAATCTATATGCTGCTCCATCTTTCGGAGAATAGGCACCAGCCTTTCCATCAGAAGGGGAATACGATACCCCATATCACAACCCTGTAAACGAATATGATCATCCTCTAAAAGCATAATTGTCCATGAACCATCAGGTGCAAAACCAAAGGTTCTCCCCTGCCTCACAAAATTTTGAGAAATAACCCTCCGGGCATACCATCGCAAAAGCTCCTCAGAATCAAAAACCTCCGTATGGAGAAAAACAGCCTCAGGGAAAAGCCTGGCAAGTTGTTCTGTCAAAGCCTCATCAAGTTCAAAAGCCTCTCGTTCTGACATCCGCCAGGGAAAAGTCCTTCCCTCAATATTTCTGGCAAATCGTACTCGTGAACTCCACACCACCTGATCAAGCGCATGTTTTCTGTCCGGACTGCTGTGAGGAAGAGTAATATACTTCATACACTATCCCAGTGCTGTTTCCCAAGCATACGTTTCAATCTCCTGTGAACCCTGGCTGCTTCCTCATAGGCCTCCTGGGCCAGAAGATGACGAAGCCGACGCTTGAGATAATCAATCTCCTTTTGAATCATAAGAAAATAAGTATATCGAGGAGGAATCATACCCCGATGGACGGTCCCTCGCTCAATATCCAGAACCATCTCCTGAATAGTCCCCCTGAAGGTCTCATAACACCAAGGACACCCGAGATAACCACCCTCTTTGAACTCATCGTATGTGAGACCACAACGACAACGCACCTTTTCCTTCTGAGAACGCTGTGTTTCAATCGTATGAATCTGAGAAGCAATCTCCCCCAAAAGAGAACGCACCTCGCTAATCATCTTGAAGACCTCTTGCCCGTCCTTCTCAAGAAGCATGGACATTTCTTTGCCTACTTTGGGATTGTGTTCGAGAAGTTTCATGGCACAACGCGTACAGAGAAACATCTTTTGAGGCCTGTCATCCTGATACACATGAAGCTCAAAAATCCCATCCTGTTTCCCACAGAGATCGCACTGTTTCTTTTGCATACTCACCTCTCCTCCCTAATTATCGTAAGGGAGGCCTCAAAATCTAAAACGCTTATGATATAATTTTAGCATATTTCTCTGTTATCGTCAAATCCTTGTGTTTCTGAATACGCCCCAAGAACCAAATCCTAACCTTCCAATTACCAGAAAAGTTTTTCCTCACAACACATCTTCCCTGCTCAAAAACACCATCAGAACAACAAACGATTTTGGATTTTGGCTTTTGGCAAAATACCCTCTTCAATCTCAGGAAACAGTAGGTTCTTTCTCTTTCTCTTTCTTCGTGGACTTTTCTTCATAGAAGAGGGCAATAATATCCTCAATCTCCCTTCTCACCTTTTTGCGTGTTTTCATCATCTTTTCAATCTTGTCTGCCGAACGCATAACCGTCGTATGAGCCTTCCCACCAAAAAGACTCCCTATCTCGGTGAGAGAGAGGTTAGTATGTTCCTTGGCTAGATACATGGCAATATGACGGGCATAGGTAATATTTTCAAGCCTTCTCTCAGACTTCAAATCGTTGATGTTGATATTAAAATACTTGGCCACCGCGCGCTGAATATCGGTAACAGTGAGATTCCTGGGCACCTCCATCTGAATCTTGTCACGAAGCACTTCCTTTGCCAGATCAAGAGAAATCTCTTTCTTTCGAAGATTAGAATAAGCAACCAGTTTGGTCAGTGCCCCCTCTAAATTCCGAATATCGGTATCAATGTGCTCAGCAATGTAGCGGATGACATCGGTAGGGATCACAAGATTCTCCTCCTCGATACGACTACGAAGAATAGCCATCCGCGTTTCCATATCGGGCACCTCTATCTTGATAGTAAGCCCAGAATTGAAACGAGTAATCAGGCGATCGCTAATATTTTTGAGATGCTGAGGAGGCCTATCACAAGCAAAGACAACCTGTCTTTTTTCATGCAAGAGGGTATTAAAGGTATGGAAAAACTCCTCGAGGGTACTTTCCTTTCCCTGGAAAAACTGAATATCATCAATAATCAAGACATCAAGATTCCGATAACGTGAGCGAAAATGCTCAGTATTTTTCTTGGCAATCGATTCAATAAACTCATTTGCAAACACTTCGCTGGTTACATAACGCACCTTTTTTTCTGGAGAATGTGTGATAATATAATGAGCAATCGCCTGCACAAGATGGGTCTTTCCCAGAGCCACATTTCCATAGATAAAAAGAGGATTATAATTGGTGCCGGGATGCTGGGCAACCTGAAGGGCAGCCGCATGGGCAAAATCGTTATTTGGTCCCACTACAAAGCGCTCAAAGGTATACCTAGGATTAAGATTATGAGAAACAGACTGCGAAGAAGCCACGGACACCCTCTCTGTGGTCTTCTTGTACAGGGCCTGAGTAGGAGCAATCTCCACCACAAAGGTATAGGATTTGCCAGTCAGTTGCAAAGCAAGCGACTCCGCTACCTGCCGATAGTTAGCCTCAAACCAGCCGGAGGTCAGTGGATCTGGAGCCACAAGAATAATGACCTTATCGTTCTGAATCTCCTTGAAGTGAATCTTTTCCAGAATAGCACGATTGAGATCACTATCAAATGAACGGGACAGTTCTTTCGCAATTTCATCCCAGATCTGCATAGGCTGCCTCCTTCTTATTTTCCTCTCTTTTGGTTACCCTTTCATGTCTCTTTTTCCATCAGGGGAACGTTTCTACCCCGTTTTTCTCCTCCCTGACTGAAAAAAATACCACACTCCTCCCTTCTCTTACCAAAGAGAGTTTTTGCTTTCCTCAGCCAGGAAAAAGAAAAACCGGTGGTTTTCAGGGATCCAGGGTAAACCATTACCCTGTGTTTAACTTGTCTATAAAGTCCCACAAAACTTCATAGACAAACCTCCCCTGCCATAATACG
>JBKBIS010000229.1:0-2929 GCA_046294145.1 Brevinematales bacterium
CCACCTGAGACGCGGGGGACTTTTCGCTGCCAATCCACTCACGGGTTCAATTGGTGTAGTGACCATCAATCTTCCCCGCATTGCCTACCTTTCTCAAAGCGAAGATGAATTCTTCTCGAGGCTTCTGGAAATCATGCAAATAGCCAGAACCTCTCTTGAAATCAAACGCAAGGTGGTAGAGGATCTCACAGACAGAAATCTCTATCCCTACACAAAAATATATCTCGGCGATATCAAAAAACGCAGTGGACACTACTGGATGAATCACTTTTCCACAATCGGTATTCTTGGTATGAATGAAGCAGTCATCAACCTCAAAAAAATCCCTTACTACACCAACGAAGGCAGGGAATTTGCTATTCGTGTTCTTGATTTCATGTTAGAGCATTTAGATCGATTTAAACAGGAAACAGGACATCTCTACAATCTTGAAGCCTCTCCAGCTGAAGGAGCTTCCTATCGCCTTGCCAAGGCTGACAAGACGCGATTTCCGGATATCATCACCTCCGGTACTGATGAGGCTCCCTACTACACCAATTCTGTTCATCTCCCCGTGAGTTACACCGATGATATCTTTGAGGTATTAGATCATCAGGATCCACTGCAGTCGCGTTTCACTGGTGGAACGGTGATTCATATCTTTCTAGGCGAAAAAATCACTGATCCCTTTATGGTTGCCAAACTGGTAGAGAAAATTGCCCACTCTTATCATCTTCCGTATTACTCTATTACTCCAACCTTTTCTATTTGTCCGGTTCATGGATACATACCAGGAGAACACTGGGTATGTCCCTATCCCCACACTGAGGCAGATCTAAAACGTTATGGGAAATATCTTGAATGTCTATAAAAAGGAGGAACGTATGCAAAACGAAAACAAAAAGCTTGTGATGCCTACAGAAGTTTATTCCCGGGTGGTAGGATACTACCGACCTGTTCAAAACTGGAACGTCGGCAAAAAACAGGAATTCTCTGAACGTCTCACTTATGACAAGGCTTTTGGCAATGTTTTACGGGATTCAGAAAACGACATTCGTTGACTTTCCAGAGAAAATTGCAGCTACTCTTTTTACGGGTGGCTGCAATTTCCGTTGCCCCTGGTGTCATAATCACGATCTCGTCCACCCTGAAAGGTTAGCAAGACTTTCTCCTCTGGATGAAGAGGAGATAAAAGCCTTTCTTGTCAAAAGACGGCACAATTTAGAAGGAGTATGTATCACAGGTGGTGAACCCACCCTATGGGGAGAACGTCTTCTTTCATTCTTTTCCTGGGTCAAATCTCTAGGATACGCAACGAAAGTAGATACCAACGGATCAAACCCTGAATGGGTAGAAATGGCGATCAAAGAGGATGTGGTTGATTTTTTTGCCATGGATATCAAGCACCCATGGGAAAGCTATCACGAAGCAATTGGTGTAAACTACGATATTGAGCGTCTCAAAAAAACCATATCACTCATCAAAGAAAGCGGCAAACATCATCAGTTTCGCACCACTCTCATCCCGGGTCTTTCCAGGGAGAAAATACTTGCTATGGCAAAGGAAATGGATATTGAGATTACCTTCCAGACCTATCGAGATCCTTTTTTGTGGGCAGGCCATGAATCCCTCCTTCTTGCAGAAGGAAACCCTAACTAAAAAAATCCCCCACCAAAAGGCGGGGGAAAGCCAACTGTGGGACTTGAACCCACAACCTACTGATTACAAGTCAGTTGCTCTACCAGTTGAGCTAAGTTGGCAGAAATGAGGTATATAGTATAGCACAAAACAGATAATTTGTCAATATTCAGGAGAAATAACCATGGACTTTGTCCACCTGCATGTTCATTCTCATTACAGTTTATTAGATGGTGTGAGCCAGATACCCCATCTCATCGAACGCACAGCAGCCCACAAACAGAAAGCCATCGCCCTCACCGATCATGGTAATCTTTTTGGTGCCATGGAATTTTACAACGTCTGTCAGGATTTTTCCAAAGCCAATCCAGAAACACCAGTGAAACCCATCATCGGATGTGAGTTTTATGTTGCACCCCATAGCCGCTTCGACAAAAATAAAGAAGAAAAATACTATCATCTTGTTCTTTTAGCCCAGGATATCACAGGGTATAAAAATCTCTTGAAACTCTCGTCTGCCGGATACCTTGAAGGTTTTTACTCCAAACCCCGTATTGATCATGAACTTCTTGAAAGACATTCTGCAGGACTTATCGCCCTTTCTGCCTGTCTTGGCGGAGAAATCCCTTCCCTCATCCTGTCTGAACAAACAGAGAGACTTCACCAGACAATTAGATGGTACAGAGAGATTTTTGGAAAAGAAAGGTTTTTCCTTGAACTTCAGGATCATGGCATTGCGGAACAGAAAATCGTCAACCGTGAACTTGTCAAACTTTCAAAAGAATATAAGATTGAAATAGTGGCTACCAACGACGCGCACTACCTCTACCCCGATGATGCTGAACTTCAAGAAGTGATTTTTGCTATCCGGGACAAAACCACCATAAACGATCCAAAACTCCAGCGTTATCCTACCAACCAATTTTATCTCAAAAGTACTGAAGAAATGATGACACTCTTTGGAGAAATTCCCGAAAGCCTCAAGAATACGGTTCGAATAGCAGAAATGTGCAATATCTCATTCTCCTTCAAAGAAATGCACACTCCACTCTATCCCCTCCCTCATGGGGAAGACGCTCACAGTTATCTCACGAAGTTAGCTCAAAGAGGGCTCATGCGACGATTTCAGGCCAAGACCTACGAAGAAGTTCCGGAAAACTATCGCAAAAGACTGGAAAACGAACTAGATCTTATCCATCACATGGAAACCTCAAAAGGAATAGGTTTTTCCAACTACTTTCTTATCGTGCAAGATTTTGTCCACTTCGCCAAAAGGCATGGAATTGGAGTAGGACCTGGCCGTGGATCAGCC